>NBLX01000039.1 GCA_002084705.1 Desulfobacteraceae bacterium 4572_35.1 | reverse complement strand
TAATCAACCCCAAGACCAATTATCAGGATCGTGGCGATTACGTTAAACAGATTAAAATTTATCCCGAGCCAGCCCATACAACCAAGCATAAACAACAACCCACTTATCATCGGCAGCAGTGCCAGAATCACATGGCGCCAACTGCGATACCAACAGACAAGAACAGCCACCACCATGGCAAAAGCCATATAAATAAAGCTGCTAAAGTCGTGCTCAAGCTCGCGACTCAACTGCTGGCTGAACACCCCCGGAGCAACCACAACAGCATTGTCTATGGTCTCCAGGCGATTGATCATATCCGCAGTCAGTTCAAACTCATCTATCAAAGAGATGAGGGCAACTCCCCCGCCATCTTTCAATCCATCTTTCACCATCAAACTGGAGATAATATCTGCCATACCGGTCTGTTGCCAGTCGCCCAGAGAAACAGGTTGAACCTCCTGCCCGAGCCAGTTGAAAAACGGAGTAAAAGCTTGAGCTGAAAAGCCATACATTGCACCTGCCCGCGCCAACCTCGCCGTCAACAATGCACCATGTTTGTCCCAAAACTGTCGCCATAAAACACGGCTACGACGCTGGGTATCAGATGCTGGCAACAGCGCAGCCAAACTGACAACATTGACGGCAGGGTTAGTGTGCAACACAGTGTTGACTATCTTGTCATTGACCTGTAAAGCCTCATCCAGAGTATTCCCCTGGGCAAACAGTAAGGCACTGCTGCGCATGTTGCCCCACACCTGCCGCATCAACTGCTCGTTGTCATGCAGTTTGTCAGTGGCAACACTTAAACTGCGCATATTACCATCAAAATTCAGCCGTGGGATAGCTACAGCAGATAACAACATCACCACAAGCCACAGCAACACTACACCCTTGCTACTGAGAATCTCGGCATATTTTACCCGTCCGACAAACTTAATCCAACCACCATAATCAGGCTGTTTATTGCCATCCTTAGCCGTGCCACAAAGATGGGGCATCACCACCAAAGCCAGAGCTAAAGATAAAGCAATTGCCGTCATTGAGAATACCGCCAGTTGGCGCTGACCAGGCAATGCTGAGTTCAACATAATACTGAAGGCCAGGAAGCTGGTCAGAGCGCTGTGATGATAAACAGCGCAACTGCTGTTGCTGCCCAGGTTTATCGCTGCCCCTTAAAGAGAAATAAACATGGAGGGTAAAATCCACAGTTATACCGAGCAAAACCGCGCCAAAACCGATGGTGATGCCAGACACAACTGGAAACAACGTAGCAACTGCGACGGCAGCAATACCAAGAACCGAAGCTGGCAATAAAAAGACAAACAACGCCCGCCAACTACGCAGCAAAAACAAAAAGATCAGCAAAATCGCAGCGCTTGCTGTTCCCAACACCACTTTCAAATCGTGCTGAATAGTATCGGCATTTGCCAGAGTGTACATGTGACCACTTACAATCGTAGCGACTATATCCTCTGGCACACAGCTATTAATTGCCCGATGTACCCCGGCAATAAGTTGTCGACTGCCCACCACATCACTGATAGTTACCGAGGTGTCGACAACAACGAGGCGATGAGTACCGTCGGCGCTAACAAAATCGAGTTGCTCCCGATCTGCCTTACTCATAGGATTCAACTGACGCAAATGCCCAGCACCAATCTGCCATAACTGTAGCGGATCTTGCCTTATATTGCGCTTACTCCACCATCCTTGTGGTGTCAGCAACTGGTCTCGCAACTTATGTAGTTGACCGGTAATACTCTTATCAGTCAGACGTTGCTCAATTTTGTTTAAATCATCTTCAGTTACCAGATTAGGCAACACCTGCAACAGAAGTTTATCTAGCCGATGTTTTTTACTTAACGGGGGGGCATAGATAGCACTGTTAAACAATGGCTTTTGGAGTGCTTTACATAACTCTACAGCTGCCTGCTTTAACTTATTATCATTATCAATAGCTGTAGATTGAATATCTTCAGTGTCAGCATAATGTAGATCTATTAAAATTTTTCGCGCAAAGGGTGCTTGTTGCAGCAGATTAAAATCACGTCGCACCGTCGTTCCGTCGGTATCGGGCAACAACGCTTCGATATTTTCCTGTCGCTGCACTCTACTAAAACAGATTATACTAACCACTACAAAGCACAGATAACCGAGTAGCAGCAACCTGGTGTGATGAGCAAAAAAAGTATACAGCTTGCCAATCATTTAATCTGACAACCGATCGGCAAATATATCGCTATCAATACAACCATTTACTACAGTTTTCTTAAAGTTAATTCTAGTATAGTCACCGTCACTTTCATGAATCTCTACGCTGGCTACATAGCTTGCATCAGGGGAAAATGTAATCAACAGATGATCTAAAAAACCATTGTTTTCCGCCAACGGCAATAAACACAGTTGTATCGGCTGCTGTTGAGTCACACCAATCTCATAATGTTTGTGCAGCCAGTCCAAATCAGCTTTTGCCCAAGCAAACAACTGTTCGGCAATGAGTGACATCGCTCTGTCCTGCTTTAGCTTGAACGGTTCACTGCCGGCAATACTCTGATGCCAGCGCTTGCCACTATCACCATTAAGGACAAAACCAGAGACAACAGGTTCCAGCAATTCCCAACGCAACTTATCCGGGCGCTGATAATAAAACTGGCCACTAGAGAGCAACTTTTCTTCAAATATACTTAAATATTTTTCTTGGGCAAACTCACTATGTAATGTTTTAACATCATGTGCCGCCGCTGTTATCTGTTGCTCAATCGCCGCAGGTAACGGCACCGTCTCGGCAGCCACAAGTAACTGCGGGCAGACAAGAACAGCAAAAAACACCACGCTCAACAGAATTTTTATGGCAGCCATAACTTTACGCTCCCCTCTGCGATTAATTCCTCTTCGCATGTTATGCTACCTTCAACTACCGAAAACTGATCCAGCACGGCGGCAGTTTGTATCTCAATGATCAATTTATCGCCAACATGTGGCGGTCGATAGCCTTTCAAACTTCTGCTGCCAACCAGAAAACCATGTTTTACCTGGCGCTTGTTAATAGTATCATCGTAACCCTTTATGGCAGCATAAGCCTGCGCTATTATCTCGACAACACCAACAATTTCCATACAACCGGTGGAGTCGACAAAAATATTATCGTCAGTGATAATCGTTGACACCTTACCGCCGCCATCGACATATTCCAGCAGTTTATCGACCATTATCATCGGCGGACGATGTGGCAGTAAAGTCTCTACATCGAGAGGAAGGATCAAATGTTCCGGGATCATACTGATTATTCCTGCCAATACTTGGTCAGATCATCAAACAGCTGACTGGAAAATAGAATTTTACGTAACTTGACTAAATCATCATGGAAGATTCTACTGTTATCATAGACTTGAAAATCTTCGTTGAGTAGCGCATATATACGTCCGGTTCCACGCCCAAGTTTATCGGCATTACGAAACGATAACGCTTGCAAATCAGCCAACACCTCCAAAGTCAAAATATGCTTGGCATTGCTCACTTGACGAAATGCCTTACGTGCCGCTACGGTTCCCATGCTAACGATATCCTGATTAGATGCGTTACAAGAGATGCTGTTGGTACTTACCGGATTCGCCAACTGACGGTTTTCCGCAGTAGTTGATGTTGCCAGATATTGCGCCCCCATAAAACCCATAGTTAAACCAAGTGTTCCGGCAATAAGATGTTCCGGCAACCCTTCATTCAGGTTCTTATCCAACAATTTATTCAACCGCCGTTCCGATAAATTACATAAAGTTGCCAAGCTGATACACAAAGAATCCATAACAAAACCAATACTCTGGCCGTGAAAGTTGCCTCCATGGATAATCTTCTTTTTCTCCGGCACAATTATTGGGTTATCATTGGATGAATTGGCCTCGGTTTCAACAGTGCGGATAGCAAATTCAACCATTTCGGTAACTGGAGCTAAAACCTGCGGGGTACAACGTATAGAGTAAACATCCTGTACGTTAATACTGGTTTCATAGACCAGTCCATCTCTATGTTGTTGCCGAATTTGATCGTGCATATCATCACGACGGGTAATGTTGCCTGAGCCATCGTATAAATTGCTTATTATAGTTGCGGTATCCACCTGACCGGGGTGAGGCTTCAGCCGGTGCAAATCAACATCGAAGGCATCATCTATACCGCCAAACAGCTCTATCCCAAAAGCTCCGGTAACATAACTGACATGCAGCAACTTTTTTGCCCCGAAAATAGCGAACGCCGCCAACGCAGTCATGGCACTGGTGCCATTTATAAGGGCAATACCCTCTTTGTAGCTAAGGCACATCGGTTCACGACCAAGCTGGGCAAAAACATCTTTTGCCGGGAGTAGCTGCTCTTTATAATAAACATTGCCTTCACCGATTATCCCCAAGGACAGATGAGCCAGATGGATCAAATCGCCGGAAGCTCCGACACTGCCACATTCAGGAATATAAGGTGCGATACCATTATTGATCATCCACTGCATAAACCGCAGCAGTTCCACCCGAACACCGCTATAACCTTTAACCAAAGTATTCAGCCGCACCAGCATCACCGCCTGAGCAATGTACGGTTTTAACGGATCACCCAAACCAGCAGCATGACTACGGATTAAATTAACCTGCAACGCTTCGATCTCGTTGTCGTCAATAATTTTATTGCACATGGGACCAAACGAAGTGTTCACCCCGTAAATTACCCGTTTCTCCCCTACCGCCTGAGCCAGATAATCGCGACTAGCACGACAACGCTGTAACGCCTGTTCATCCAGCTCAACTTTCATATCACCAACACCAACGGCGATAATATCTTCAACGGTCAAATCGTTCCCCGTTAATACAACAACCTTTTTCTCAGACATTACATAATCCTTCCAAAACACAACAAAGTATCAATTGCGATAATCAAAAAACAACACCGGCTTACGCTTATCTTCCTGAGTTATCTTGCGCCGAACAGTTTCAACCTTTTCGATCACAACCTCGGGTTTCACCCTAATAGTCGCCGCTATCCGCTCACTAATCTGATTCGCAAACATAACAGTTTCATCAACATGTTCACGGCAACCGACAACCACCCTGATCCGGTCAGAAAGCTCATACTTATCGAAAACTTCAATATAGTAATTCACCACAGCATCAATTTGCTGAAGTACAGCAAAAATAGCCGGGGGGTAAACGGTGGTACCACGATATTTGAGCATCTGATCCTTGCGACCCATAATCGGACTCAAACGGATACCGCCCCGACCACAGACACACACCTCCTCATGCATACAAGCGATATCGCCAGTACGAAATCGCAGCAATGGCATCCCGGTGACCTGTAGCGGTGTCGCCACCACCTCACCAGCCTCCCCAATGGGTACCCGTTGCCCCTGCTCATCCAAAATCTCCACCAACATCAATTCGGGATCTATATGACCACCTCGGCCATATTCACAATCACAAAAAGTTGTTGCCATCTCAGTGCTGGCATAGGTGCCATACAGTTGCGACTGCCACAATTGTTGTAGGCGCTGACCCAATGCCGACAGGGAAAAATCAACTGAGCGAACCGGCTCACCTATACAGATAAGGCGCTGTACTCCACATTCAGCAGCGCAAACCCCATTGCTTTCTAAATACTCAGCCAGCGCTAAAAAAAATGTCGGCACCCCCACTAGGGCAGTTGGACGAAAACGTTGTACCATCTGCGCCACCACTCCCAGCGAACTGGAGCCACTCCTTATCGTGGTGGCACCAATTTTTTGCAAACCGAGGAAATAAGCCATCCCAGCCATGAAACATCGATCGATGGCAGCTGCAATTAAAACCCGATCTTTACAGGTAATACCCGCAAGCTGAAAAGCGAACTGTTCATTCGTTGCCAAACGATCTAAATCGGCACTGCTCTGATAAAAAGTTACCGCCTTCCCCGTGGTACCGGAAGTGAGGCAAATATCGGCAATATCCTCATTAGCAACAGCGAGGAACTGCTCTTCATTATTTTCAAGATCTGCCTTGGCAGTTAATGGAATTTTTTGCAGATCGTCATAACAACGGATATCTCCAGCTGATAATTTCTGCCGCTCAAACATCTGTTGATAAAAGGTGGAGTTGGTTAATAGATATTCAACATGTTGCCGTAACAACAGGCTTTGCCGGGCAACAATTTGCGGCGACTCAACATCAGAGATATTTTTACTCACGCCCGTATCTGTCTTCATATTCATCCTTCGCCAACCTGAACACCATCTACTGTTCACCATTATCGGCACTGTAACCGTCGGCGCGCATCAATTCTAACTGCCGAGCAATTTGCCCCTTTACCTCCTTGCGCAAACGGATGTGACCACCAATTTCGCTATAGTCGGCGTTATCGACAGTCGGCAAAATATGCAGACGTACCGTAGCCGGCTTCAGATAGCGTCGCCCCGGCGGCAACAACTCATCGGTACCGCAAATACACAGGGGCACTATGGGGCGGCCACTGGCTATGGCAAGCTTAAAGGCACCTGAATAAAAACGTTGTAGCTGCCCACTACGGCTGCGATGCCCTTCGGGGAAAAACACCACCGCGCCCCCCTTGTTAAGAATCTCTCCACCTATGCGAAGAGTCTCTTCCCATGACAGATCTTCCACTTCAAGATATTGGGCTAAACGCATAAATATGCGATACCAGAACATCTTAAATGGCCAGGAGCGCACGGCAAAGGTAAGGTCACTGTTAGGCAACGCCCCAATGAAATAGGTATCAAAAAAGGAGAGGTGATTAACCACGAACACACAATTTTCCGGTACTTGTTCTGAGGTTAACCCTTCACGCTTAAAATCGACAAATGGAGTGATAATCAGCAGCCACACTCGACCATAAATCCAGATAAGATGGCGTATGGTACGCGCCAACTCCCAGCGGTTCCTGCCGATAAAGTAGGTAATCAACAAAGGTGTTATAAGAAGCCCGACAACCGTCACAAAAATCAGCAACGAATAAACCCACAGATTCATCAAAAATATTTTTATCTGTTCATTCACCAGTTTTTACGCTTCAGCATTTAGTTTACGCTGAACAAATTTATGAATATCGCCCAAAGTTCGAATCTGCTTAATTTCAGCCTCTTCACGAATTTTGAATTTAAACGCTCCCTCCAGCACGATAACCATATCGACAGTATCGAGGCTATCCAAACCAAGATCCTGATAAATTGAAAGTTCCGGTTTCATATCGGCAGCGTCAAGTTCAAACTCCTCGACCAGAGCAGCATTTATCGTTTCGATTATCTCTTGTTCCGTCACTTAGTGTACCTCCTGAAGACCAAGGAGGTATTTACACCTCCAAGGGCAAAATTATTTTTCAACGCATAATTAAATGTATCTCTACCCAACTTATCACTATCATCACATTTTAGATAATTTAAGGACGCACAGCGGGTATCGACTTCAGTCAGATTAAGTGTCGGCACCAACTGTCCACAGCGGAGCATATCCAGCGTTGCAATCGATTCCAATGCACCACTTGCAGCCAAAGTGTGCCCAAGATGCCCCTTCAAGCTACTCACCGCAGTTTTATCGCCAAACACGGCAGCAATTGCCTGACTTTCGGCTATATCTCCCTGCTCAGTTGCTGTGGCATGAGCATTCACATAATCTATCTGCTCAGCGACAACCTTGGCATCTTTCATAGCCAGCCGCATACAGTCAGCCATAACAGCGCTGTCGGGATTAGCGATGTTCCCGGTATCGGTCAATGAAGCAAAACCGACAACCTCACCAAGGATGGTGGCACCACGTTCCAGCGCCGATGACAACGACTCCAACAGCAACACCCCACTGCCCTCACCACACACCATCCCATCACGTTCGGCACTGAACGGTCGCGGAGTCTGTTGAGGTTTATCGTTATAACCGTTAGAACCTGCATTCATAATATCGAAAGTGGCGCTGGTAAGGGGATGATATTCATCGGCACCACCACACAACATCATATCCTGATGTCCGGCAGCTATCATCTCGTAACCATAACCGATGGTCTGACTGCCCGTAGCACAAGCAGCAGATGGAGCCAGCAATCGCCCCCGTATAGAGAAAGTTTGTGCCACATTGGCGGCGCAGGTATGATTCATCAACTTAAAAAAAAGAGATGTTTTCATCCGCTCTAAACTGTGATCGCTGGAATAATCGTTAAAAAAATCCTCGCTAGTAGCGGTACTTGCCAAGGTGGAACCAACAGCAACACCGAGACGACCAGATCCACACTCCTGCTCACCTATCTGCCCCTGTTGCATCGCTTCAGCAGCAGCCAACACAGCATAGATAGACATATTAGACATGGAGCGACGAAATTTGCGCGGGATCTGCTTAACATCCAGAGCTGGCACCCTAGCGGCAACCATGCAGCGTAATCCGGCTACGGAATTCATCTCCGAACAGTAACGCACAGCGCTGCGCATCTGATACAAACCGGATAGCAACTCAGCCACACCGCTGCCAAACGGAGATATTGCTCCCATTCCAGTTATCACCACCCGTTTTAATTGCACTTTTTCAACTCTCCGATCAGACGATCACGCCCAAGAATAACGCCGCAACTATTAAAAGCGCTTACCATGGCCCCCATAACCCCCGGAGCCACCAGCGCCTGCCCCGACAGATACAACCCTTCAACCCGTGTTGTCGCCTGCAAGGGATAATCATCAACCTGACGTTGGGCACCATAGAGGGCACCATCGGAGCTATACATATAATCGCGCAGAGTCAGTGGAGTTGCCAACTCACACCGATCAATCTGATTGTCCAGTTGCGGCACAGCCTTTTCAAGACGCTGCAATAACAACTGGGTTACATTCTGTTTCTCCGCATAATATGCCGCTGGACGTAGCCCAGTTAAACTATCATTCCAAGGGGTAAAATTATCGTAATACGCAGGGACAATAGCCATAAAACCATTGTTGTTTCTGCCGTTAGCTGCCGTTAAATAGCACATATTATTATCAAAAGGAAACCGTTGTTTGTGCGGGCTATCGACATCTAGCACATATAAATTGCTACCGCTTAGCAACTCAACATCCCTCCGACAGCGAGCAAACAGCAAGCAGGCACTGGATGTCTCATGCAACCCCTGCAACCGCTTACGATAAACAGGGCGCAGCATCAGTGTTGGCAAGCAATCTATTACACATCCAGGATGCGCAGCACAAACAACAACCTTGCATTCTAACATTTGACCATCAGCTAATTCAACCCCATCTATTCGATCAGCCGCCGATAAATGAAATCTGATTACCTGTTGACTACACAACAGATCAACACCACAATCGTGCAACCTTTTTTCCATTGCAGCAATCAACGCCTGCCCACCACCTTCAATTATCGAAGCCGAACGGATATAGGGACCGATAACGCTAGCGTGAAAACGGAAAGGGACCCGTGCCGCTGGGACACCATGTAAAACACAATGCAACGACAACACCTGACGCAAGCGTTGGTTTGAGGTTAGTTGAAACAGATAATCAGCCAAGCTTACATCTTCAACTACGGCAAATACCGATGCATCAATAGCCTGAGTGTACATATTCAGATAGGGTAAATTATCGGCCACTTGAAGAAGGTCAGCCACAAAACGGGTAACAGCTTCTCGTTCGGCGGGAAATTCGGCAACCAATGCCGCGACAAAAGATTCCGCCCCGACAGGCAATTCAAGGTTGATGCGATAATCAGTGGTCATTATTCGATCAAAGCAGTTTTGACGCATGGGGATAATATTAAGCTGATCAGCGATACCGAGAAAACTAAAAAAACGCTGCACCCCCTCGCCCGCCGCCATGCCACCTGCATAGTGAAAGCCAGTATCGAAGTGTACCCCCCAGCGATCAAACCCCCGCAGCAACGCACCAGCTTGAGGTGCACGCTCTACCACAGCCACCCTTTTACCAAAGCTGGCTAACACCAAGGCATTTGTCAGACCACTAATTCCAGCACCGACAACTACGGCATCATACATCTAAGCGCCCATCCGCACTATCAACGTTGAGTTGGTACCGCCAAAACCGGCTGAATTGCACAGCACCAATTCCGGCGTATGGGATATTGTTTCCGTCGCAATCTTTAATCCGGCAGAATGCTCATCGGAACTGGTAAAATTTATATTGGGAGCGATAAAGCCACCCTGAGCCATCAACACAGAATAAACCACCTGTGAAGCTCCAGACATCCACAACTCGTGCCCCGTCATCGATTTCACCGACGACACCCACGGCACCGCGCCACCATCATCCTCGGAGCCGAAAACAGCTTTAATATTATCCGCCTCGGCACCATCGCCAGCTGGAGTTGCTGTAGCGTGTGCACACAGATAATCTATATCCGCAGGTTGCAAACTTGCACGCTGCAAAGCCTCAAACATGGAGCGCTGCAACCCACCACGGCTCGGCACCGACAAGCTCTCGCCATCGGAAGAAAAAGCATAGGAGAGCACCTCGCCTAAAATATTTGCCCCACGCGCCTTGGCCACAGCATAATCCTCCAGCACCAGCGCCGCAGCACCACCACTGGGAACTAAACCATCGCGGTTAGCATCAAAGGGCTTACACGCCACCTCCGGCACTTCGCTGGCAACAGAAAAGGCACCCAACCCATCAAAACTGCACATCGACTGCCAGTTGATCTCCTGAGCGCCACCACAAATCATCCGCTGTTGCCGACCAAGGGCTATCAGATCGGCCGCCTGACCGATGGCGTGCCCCCCGCTGGAACATGCCGAGCTTAACGTCCAGCACGCCCCTTGAGTACCAAACAAAGTGTTCAGATTCATAGTGACAGTCGAATTCATGGAGCGAAAAATATGCCCACTGCCAATTGACTTGGTTTCGCCGCGCTCACGCAACAGATCAACCTGCTCAATAGCCGCAAGGCAACTGGAATCGCAGCCAAAAATCAAACCCGTCTGCGGGTTACGCAGTTCATCATCACTCAAGCCCGACAACTCTACCGCCTGCCTTGCTGCGGCATAAGCCTGCACCGCGAAATCGGGCATACTCTTGCGCTCTTTTCGCCCCAGCACCCTCTTCTCGTCGAATCCATTTATCTGCCCCGTTAACGGACTGCGAAAACCCAACTCAATTCGCTGCGGATCAACCACAATTCCAGAACTCCCGGCACGCAGAGCCGAGGTAACAGTTTGGGTATCGCACCCCAAGCACGATATGATCCCAACTCCAGTTATTGCAACACGGTTCAATGTCATAAATCTCTACTCTTTTTTATGTAACTTTAGCATCAATTGTAGATAAGCTGGCTTCGCCCATGGAAAGGGTATCTGTCGCCCGGATGGCGACAGCTAAGTACCCACGGATGGGCTTGACGTCCCTTGGAATGGGCGTCGCCAGCTTATCGAATACAATCTTACGGCATGCATGCACCACCGTTAACAGAGAAAACCTGTCCGGTGATATAGCTCGACTTATCGGAACACAAAAACTCCACCATACTAGCTACCTCTTCAACTGTGCCCACCCGCCCCAAAGGGATCATGGGCAAAATCTGTTCCATGGGCAGCTCTTCAATCATCTCGGTAGCAATAAAACCGGGAGCCACTGCATTAACCAAAATTTTGCGCTTGGCAACCTCGGCGGCCAACGAACGCGTGGCACCAATCAGCCCCGCCTTTGCCGCTGAATAATTGGTCTGCCCCGCCACCCCAATCTGCCCCGAGGTGGAAACAATATTCACAATACGCCCCTTACGCTTACGCATCATAAACGGCAACAGCGTATGGGTCACATTGAAAAAACCACCCAGATGAACAGACATAACATCATTCCAATCGTCTGAGCTCATCATAGCCAATATAGAATCACGGGCAAATCCGGCATTATTGACCAACACAAAAGGGGTATCATCCTCAAGCAGTGGCTTCAACGCCCCCTCAACCTGCTCCAGATCAGCCACATCAAAGGGGAGTAAACAACAACTGCTGCCGAGTTTTTCAATCTGTTGTTGCACCTGCTGTGCCGCAGCAAAATCACTGCGATAATTGAGCCATATATCAAAACCGGCATCAGCCAAAGACAGCGCAATCGCTGCGCCGATCCCCTTGCTGCCACCAGTAACCAAAGCAATTTTTTTCATTCGTCAACCCCTGCAATAAAAAATCGGAATATACATAATGAGAAGTGATCAAACCAAGGGGATAACCATAGCGAATTAATAGCAACGGAACAACCTAAATTCTATAGCAAAAAGCGCCAATACTCATGAAACCAAGCTATCCAAAGGGCTCTGGATTAATTTAATATCCTTTTGCATAACATGCGTATAAATTTCAGTTGTTTTAACATCGCTATGCCCCATGAGTTCCTGCACCACACGAATATTGACGCCATTTTCCAGCAGATGAGTAGCAAAACTGTGGCGCAAGGTATGACAACTCGCTCGTTTAGTTATACCAGCCTTACGTACTGCAGTTTTAACCGCCTTTTGCAAGCCAGA
>NBLX01000152.1 GCA_002084705.1 Desulfobacteraceae bacterium 4572_35.1 | reverse complement strand
CGATGTTGCCGGTGGGTACAAAAACTGAAACTGAGCGACGCAGTTTTCCTCTTTCAATGTCTTGAAATTGGGCAGAAACATCTTTTTGAGTGCCTCACGATCACCGGCGTAAAATTTTTCCTGCACCGCAGGGATTCCCGCCACCAGAGCACTCATAGCCTTGGCCTGAGCACCGCCCATGGCGATGCTTTTGGTGAACGACTGCATGTGGGTTTCCAGCTCGTGCCGTTCAGCCTTGTATATCAGCTGCGACATGCTGCGTACATTGCTGATCACCAGAAAAATGCAGACGATTACAATGGATATAAACATGGCCAGGACAATTTTGGCACGCAGTTTCAGTTTCTTGAGCATCACTACCTCATTATTTTATAAAACAGAACGGACTGATTTATCGGTAGAAAACCGGCTGGATTCACGCTGTAGCACCCTATATAGAGAATCATATAAAACGTGGTGGTGGTCAAGAAAAACCCGTTACAATTAACGGTTTTGCGCCGTTATTGTCCGCTATGCTGTGCTGATTGCGGCGACACTTTTGCGGCGTTGATCTGCCGGGCCGGTTATATCCGGGTCATATTCCGATCCAGACCACGGTACTGTATTGCTTCTGCCAAATGAGACTCGCGGATACGCTCTGCACCATCTAGGTCGGCGATGGTGCGCGCTACTTTGAGAATTCTGCTGTAGGTGCGGGCGGAAAAACCGAGGCGGTCAGTTACCAGGGCCAGTAATTTGTTTCCCGCTTCATCTACAGGGCAAAATGTGCGGATGTGTCGTGCCTGCATCTGGGCGTTGGCGTGGATGCCGCACTGGGCCAGGCGTTCCTTCTGGCGCTGGCGGGCCTGTTCTACCCGCTGACGGATGGCGGCGCTCGATTCGGCATCACGTTTGTCGGCCAGTTCTTCGTGACAGATGCGCGGCACATCTACGTGTAGATCGATACGGTCGAGCAGCGGCCCGGACAAGCGGTTGCGATAGCGTTGTAATTGTGGTGGCGTACAGGTGCATTCGTGTGCGTTGTCACCCATGTAACCGCATGGACACGGGTTCATGGCGGCCACCAGCATGAAAGAGGCGGGAAAAGTAAGACTCAGGGCGGCGCGGCAAATGAAAACTTCACCATCCTCCAGCGGCTGACGCAGCATCTCAAGCACGTTTTTCTTGAATTCCGGCAATTCATCGAGAAACAGCACGCCGTTGTGGGCCAGGGATACCTCGCCAGGGCGAGGTACGCTGCCACCGCCGATGAGACCAGCGTCGGAGATGGTGTGATGGGGAGAGCGGAAAGGGCGCTGTGCCACCAGGGCATCACTGTTGCTCAGCAGACCGGCCACCGAGTGAATTTTGGTGGTTTCCAGTGCTTCGGCAAAAGATAGTTGCGGTAAAATGGTGGGCAGGCGGCGAGCCAGCATGGTTTTGCCACTGCCGGGTGGTCCAACCATCAGCATGTTATGGCCACCGGCCGCGGCAACTTCCAGCGCCCGTTTGACATGTTGCTGGCCGCGTACCTCGGCGTAGTCTTCCCCATGTTCGGCGTATTGTACCGGTGCCATTTCTGCCTGGCGGCTGACCGGGATGTCGGTGTCCCCGTTTAGAAATGACACCACCTGCGCCAGTGTTGTGGCGGCGTATACCGGCGGGCCGTTGACCACCGCTCCTTCGGCGGCATTTTCTGCCGGCAGTATTATTCCTGCCACATCCCATTGCTGGGCCGCTACGGTTACCGCCAGACAGCCGCGGACCGCTTTTATCCGGCCATCGAGAGACAATTCTCCCATAAACAGGTAACGCTGGGCTTTACTGTCTACTGCGCCGGTGGCGGTGAGAATGGCAATGGCCATAGGTAAATCGAGGGATGGGGCGTCCTTGCGGATGTCGGCAGGGGCCAGATTTACCGTTATGCGGCGTACCGGGAATTCGTAACCACTGTTTTTGATTGCCGATTTGACCCGATCCTTGCTTTCCTTGACCGCCCCTTCCGGTAGACCTACGGTGGCAAATTGCGGTAACCCCTGCGCTACGTCAACTTCTACTTCTACCGGATAAGCGTCGATGCCCAACACCGCACCGGATAAAATATTGGCCAGCATCGTTGAAGTGCTCCTTGAAATAAATCTGTTTATATAGCTTTATACATTAGTGTACACTATAGACACTAAAAAGCCGTTCTGGCAACAACTCAATTGCTGTTGCCAGAACGGCAGCTGAAAATTGTGTCTGCGGCAGCTAGAAGCATGTCCTCGACCAGTCAATTTTTCCCTTCGATTCGAAAAGTCAGACAGGCTCCCTGGAATGTGTCGACAGAGTTACTCCAGATCGGCCAGGTAGCGTTCTACCTCGTATGCGGCTGTTGCCCCGGCACCAACGGCGGTGGCAATCTGCTTGAGCACTCCCTGACGCACATCACCGGCGGCAAAAATACCCGGCACCGAAGTACGGCACTGCATATCTGTAACAATATAGCCACCATCGTCGAGATCCACCGTACCATGCAAGAAGCCGGTTTTCGGCTCCACGCCGATGGCAATAAACACGCCCTGCACCTCCAACTTACTGGTGCTGCCGGTATTGACATCCTTCAACACCAGATGGGTCAGACCGCTGTTGTCGCCCTCGCATGACTCGATCACACTGTTCCATATTACCTCGATCTTGTCGTTGGCGTGCAGGCGCTCCTGCAGTACGCTCACCGCACGCAGCTGATCACGGCGGTGGATGAGGTATACCTTGCTGGCAAAACGGGTGAGGAACAGAGCTTCTTCCACGGCGGTATCTCCGCCGCCGTTGATGGCCACGGTCATATTGCGGTAGAAGGCACCGTCACAGGTAGCACAGTAGGATACCCCGCGGCCGGTGAGTTCCTGTTCGCCGGGTACGCCGAGTTTGCGCGGTTGGGCGCCGCTGGCAATGATGACACTGCGGCTTTCGATCACGCCAGAGTCGAGCACCACTTTTTTCACCGCCCCATCATTCTCCACCTTTTCCACCTGGGCGGTCTGTACTTCGAGACCAAATTCCTGACAATGTTCCTGCATCCGTTCCATCAGCTCCGGACCGGCGATGCCGCCAGGGAAGCCGGGATAGTTTTCCACTTCGGTGGTGGTCATCACCTGACCACCGAGGAGCATTTTTTCCACCAGCAATGTCTTCAGGCGCGCGCGCGAGCAGTATAGCCCGGCAGTGAGTCCGGCGGGACCTCCACCGATAATAACTACGTCATAACGTGTCTTGTTGTCTTTGTCATTCTGTTCAGCCATTTATAGCCTTCCTTTTGTTTTGCCATGGTATCGGCAATGAGGTTTGAGTTGCGTTTTGGCGCCAGCTATGAATAATGGGGGCTCGGTGCCAACCAGGTTTGTTGGGTCTGATTCTGTTCGATGTCTGTTTGCCTGGAGAACTAAGTTGCGATATATCTCGATGGCAACAAGGCCATCAGCTTTGCTACCACTCTAGACGAAATTCCTGCCAACCTGCGTCATAGCGCCAAAAAGCTGGATAACTGACGGTACAGTTATGGCAGCTTGCCGTATATATCCGGGCGACGATCGTTAAAGCAGGGGATTTCACCGCGATACTTGATCAGTTCCTCTTTACGGAACGTTGCCAGCAGTTCCACATCCTTTTCCTGACCTTCCGCCAGTACCTCGCCGCGTGCCGAAATGAGCAGGCTCATGCCGAAAAAGTCTAGTTTGCCCTGGATGCCGCAGCAGTTGGCGGCGGCGACAAACAGCTGGTTTTCTATGGCGCGGGCGCGCAGCAGGGTGCGCCAGTGTTCCTGGCGCGGTTTGGGCCATTCGGCTGGCAGGCAGATGATATCGGCCCCTTCCAGGGCCATTTTACGGAACAGTTCAGGAAAACGCAGGTCGTAACACACCGCCAGCCCCAGCCGCCCCACAGATGTGGGCACCACACAACTGCGCTGGCCGGCAGCGAGAAAACGATCCTCGCCCATATTGGAAAACAGATGCAGTTTGCGGTAACTGCCGATCTCTTTGCCGCCGTCTACCACATAGGCGGTGTTGTACAGCGAATCGCCGACCTTTTCCGGCAGGCTGCCGACTATAGTCATATTGTGATCGAGGCTTAGAGCTTGCAGTGCCAGCAAAACATGCGGAGTACGTTCTGCCAGCTGTGCCAGGTGGCGATAATCGTACCCGCTACTCCACATCTCCGGCAGCACAATCAGACGCGCACCTCGCGCTGCAGCACGGTTGATTGCTGCAGAGGCTGTCGCCAGATTTTTATCAACATCACCCAGGGCAATATTAAACTGGGCGATGGCTACATTAACATCGTGTTTCATAATCTTCCCCTCTGTCAATAAGTAAAGAAAAACGGTTTATTTTAGACTATCAGGCTTTAGTTATGCAAGAGCGACGTCACGGATATCAGCAAAAATATAACGCCATTTTTTTCTGGCTAGTGATGCCTGGTGTTTATAACTAGTCGGAATTATAGATGCCAAAATCAATATATAATTAAATAACAAAAATGGTAAATGGTTGTTGCAATTGTTGACATCCCCGTTTTCTGGTGCTATTACACGGCTTTGGTTTTGGTAGGCCAATTATTTCAGGACGGGTATGGGCGTCGGTAGCCACCTGTCAGCAACTGATATGTGGCTGTAATTAATGTGAGCAGTAGCTTGGGTTGCATGCGCTGCGCTGTCATTTCATATTATGGAGAGATTGTTGTGAAAAGTGTACTGACAATGTTGTTCGTTCTGCTGACAACGCCCTGTTTTGCCAACGAGGAGGCCGCCAGCGGCATGGTTGACCTCACTGGCTCGGTCTATGGTATCATTGCCCTGATCACCTTTATCAGTGCTTATGCTCTGGTTATCATGGAAGAGCGCATTCACCTGCGCAAGAGTAAACCGGTAGTGCTGGCGGCTGGAATCATCTGGGTGCTTATCGCCCTGGCGTACCGGCATATCAATCCGGAACTGCCGGAGCATGCCATCCGCGGCAATCTGGTAGAATATTGCGAATTGCTGCTGTTCCTCCTTACCGCCATGACCTATATCAACGCCATGGAAGAGCGTAACGTGTTCCAGGCGCTGCGCTGCTGGCTGGTGTCACGCGGATTTTCTTTGCGGGTCATCTTCTGGATTACCGGTCTGTTGGCATTTCTCATCTCGCCGCTGGCCGATAACATGACCACCGCCCTGCTCATGGGCGCCGTGGTAATGGCAGTAGGCGGCTCCAACCAGAAATTTGTGGTTATGGCGTGTATCAACGTTGTCGTCGGCGCCAACGCCGGTGGCGCCTTCTCGCCTTTTGGTGATATTACCACCCTGATGGTGTGGCAAAAAGGGATGGTAACTTTCGTTGAGTTCTTCGACCTGTTCCTGCCCTCACTTGTTAACTGGCTGGTGCCTGCCCTGATCATGAACTTTATGATCAGCAAGGAAAAACCTTCGGCCCTGGACGATGCTGTAACCATCAAGTTCGGTGGCAAGCGAATCATCTTCCTGTTTATGTGTACCATCGTTACCGCCGTATCGTTTCACAACTACCTTGAGCTGCCCCCTGCCGCCGGCATGATGCTTGGCCTGGGCTATTTGGGCTTCTTCTCCTATTATCTCAAACGTCACGACAATGCTGACACCATGAGCGATGGCCCGCTGGATATGACCAGCGAGGAGGATCACCACGGCTTCGACCTGTTCCGCAAAATCGAGCGCTGTGAGTGGGATACCCTGCTGTTTTTCTACGGTGTTATCATGTGTGTCGGCGGTCTGGGTCAGTTCGGTTATCTGATCTACGCCTCCAAGGCCATGTACACCGGTCTGGGGTCTTTCAATGCCAATGTGCTGGTTGGAATTCTCTCTGCCGTCGTCGATAATATTCCGGTAATGTTCGCCGTACTCACCATGAACCCGCACATGTCTCACGGTGACTGGCTGCTGGTAACTCTTACCGCCGGTGTCGGCGGCAGCCTGCTCTCCATAGGCTCCGCTGCCGGTGTTGCTCTGATGGGCAGCGCACGCGGCATCTACACCTTCGGTCGCCATCTGGTATACATGCCGGCAGTAGCGCTGGGCTACGCTGCCAGTATCGCTACCCACATGGTGATCAATGCCGACTTGTTCAACGTGTTCAAACATTAAGACAACACACAGGCGTGAAATAACTTAAACAGCGGCGGCGCATCCTGCATGATCAGTTGCGCCGCCGCTGCTGTTTTAGCACTCTGTTTTCTACAACGGCTGCAACCATGCCTGCCCTGTATATTCACATCCCGTTTTGCACCGGCAAATGTCCCTACTGTGATTTCTTCTCCCGTTCGCCGCGTACAAACGAAATAACCGCCTATGTAGAAGCGCTGTGCCTGGATATCGATTACCATTTGGCCAGCTTTCTAAACGGCGCCGCCCTCAAGTCGGTATTCTTTGGCGGCGGCACTCCATCGCTGCTGAGCGCCGCCCAGATAAACACCATTCTTTCCCATATCTACTGCTGCGCCGCCCTGGCCGACGACATCGAAATCAGCCTGGAAGGCAACCCGTGCAGCTGCAACGACAACATCAGGTTGCGCGACTATCGGCGGGCAGGCGTCAACCGGCTGTCGCTCGGTGTCCAGTCCTTCGACGATGCCGATCTGCTTTTTCTTGGCCGCCGCCACAATGTCGCCACCGCCATGACGGCAACAGAACTGGCGCTGA
>NBLX01000038.1 GCA_002084705.1 Desulfobacteraceae bacterium 4572_35.1 | reverse complement strand
CGCTAAAAAAACAAATAATCCCTTAAATCCCAACAAAACCAACTAACTCTAATGTGATTTATGCTAAACTTGTTAAGTTGGCGTAAGAAGCTCAAATCAACCAGTTTCTTTTCCTAAAAGAGCTTTGTATGATTAAAATCATAACAACAGTCACAATTTTTTTAACAATTTTAATATTTGATATCAGCATATCAAAATATGCGCTGGCTCATATTGACGACAAGAGCAACGATGTTCACGCTCAAAACATAAAAGACTTCCAACCAATCTTCAGCAAAGCTGAGCTCAACTATTTGCAACAAAAACAACAAATCACCATGTGTGTTGATCCAAGCTGGATACCATTTGAAGAAATTAAAAACGGTGTTCACTACGGGATTGCTGCCGACTATATGAAATTGTTCCAAAAAAAAATACCAACCCCCATAAAACTTGTTCCAACCACTTCGTGGGATGAAAGTATAAATTTCGGCAAAGAACGAAAGTGTGATATTTTTTCCCTTGCCGCCGCCACCCCTTCGCGACTGCAATATATGGATTTTACCAAGCCATATCTGTCGGTGCCGGTAGTGATTGCCACCACCATGGACAAAATATATATCAACCGTGTGGAAAGCATCCTCGACAAAAAAATCGGTATCGTTCGTGGTTATGCTTTTGCCGAATATATGCGCAATCAGTTTCCAAGCAGCAATATTATCGATGTTGACTCAATTGAGGATGGCATGCGCCAAGTAGAAAGCGGTGAGTTATTTTGCTATATCGACAACTTGATGACTATCGCCTACCAAATTCAAAAAAACTTTACCGGCACCATTAAAGTATCTGGCCGCTTGGATGAAGGGGTAAATCAGGTCAATTTAGGGGTAGCTACCCGCAACGACGAACCACTGCTGCACTCGATTTTTGACAAACTGGTCGCCAACATCACTCCAGAAGAGAAAAAAGCTATCCTCGACAAATGGACTCCGGTTGCCAGCACAGTAAAATTCGACTATCAACTGTTTTGGACTCTGGCAATTATTTTTCTATTGGTAAGCGCATTTTATATTTATCACTTTCATCAGCTGAAAAAATACAACCACTTGTTACGCAAGCTATCGGAAACAGACAAATTAACCGGATTGTATAATCGCTGTAAACTAGATGAAATCCTGCAGGAAAAACACGAGCTGTTTTTGCGCTACAACACCAACTGCGGAGTTATAATTTTAGATATAGATCATTTCAAACGGGTCAACGACACCTTTGGTCACCTCACCGGCGATACAGTTTTAACCGAGATGGCACAAGTAATGAGCGACAATATACGCTCCACCGACATTATTGGCCGTTGGGGTGGCGAGGAATTCCTCATCATAGCTCCCTACAGCGACGTTGCAGAAACAACTCAGTTAGCCGAAAAACTGCTTGCACAGATACAAAAGGCTAATTTCACCACCGTAGGAAAAGTTACCGCCAGCTGTGGAGTCAGCTCTTTCTCTGAAGGTGGGAAAATTCAACACACCGTACATATTGCCGACAAGGCATTATATCGTGCCAAGAATGGCGGACGCAACCAAGTGGTCAGTTCGACTAAGGTTTTGCCGTAACCGCCTGCACCCTCTCCATCTGCCTAAGCAGTTTGCCCGCTCGTTTACGCTGGGCTGGATAACGCTCAGCCCGCTTAAATGCCAACCGTGCCTGCTGCCACATCTGGGCATTCCAGGCGGCATAACCCTGCATCAACCACACCCTGCCCGGCTCTTTGACCATCTTTGCCAGACGACCGAACACTGTCACCGCTTCGGTGTAACGCCCCAAATCGAACAACAACTGCGCCTGTAGCCGTAATAGGCTGACACGGTCACCATCATTCAATAAGGCAACATCAATTTTATCAGCTCGTTGAGTCCAGGCCAGCGCCTGTTGTGGTTGATGTAGATTCAGGTTAGCATAGGCAAGGCGCATCAATAAATATTTGTCCAAAGGACTATGCTGTTGTAACTGCTGATAATAACGGAGTGCCTGAGCAGGGACGCCGAGGTTGAGATGCAAATCAGCCAGCAACTTCATCTCATCGTCGCTGAGCTCTCGCAAATATGCCAACACCTTAATAGCAACCAGAGCTTCAGGATAATGTCCGGACTCAAGCTGTAGATATGTCAACAATTGCCACCAACGCGGCTCTAAACCATCGTCACCAAGATAGTGTTCAACGGCGGCTAACGCATCATCTGCCATTTTTAACACTAGGTACTGCTGCACCAGCAACTCACGCCAGCGCCGCTGCTCATCTGCCATAGTTTGTTTGGTCAATATTTTTAACTGTTCCATAGCTAAATACGGTCGATCAAGCTGAAGATAGACCTGCACTAGAGCTCCACGCCATCCGATGGCAACACTCGCGGGAAAATCGTGCAACAACTGAAGCAGCAGTGGCAAAGCCAGATTTGCCTCACCTCCTTGCAAATAACACAACGCAGCATTGTAGAGCAACTTGGCATCAGGTGGTTTGTGGCTGCTGTACCCATGTTGAAATGCCTGCGCCGCCAGTGGATAGCGCTCGATAGCATAGTAGCACTGCGCCAGATTTATCCAGCTGCCAGCGTGGTGGGGTTGCTTTTTTACCGCCATCTTATAATGGGGGATGGCTTGTTCTCTGCGATCGGTTAACAGATAGATATTGCCCACAGTAAAATCGACAAGGTAGTGGTGTTTGCTCTGGTGAACATGCTTGTCCAGCAACTTCAAAGCATCAGCATAGAGATGTTTACTCATCAACTGCTGCGTCTGCAATATCACCCGACGCACAGATAGTGGAATATTATCTTCCGCCTGCGCCGCTGGAACAACAAGCAACAACAAAAGCAACAGCAGCGGCATAAATCGAGTTCTCATCAGCAACTATTCCAACTCAAAACGAACCGTTGTAACCACCCAACTGCGCACCGGCTGACCATCCACTGTTCCCGGGGTAAAACGCCACGAACGCACTCCGCGCTTAACTGTCTGTTCAAACACATTATCCGGCTGCGCTGCAACAATATGTACCTGCTCAACGCTGCCTTGTTTTGATACCAGCAACTTGATCTTTACCCACCCCTCAATCCCCAGCCGTTTAGCCCGTAATGGATAGATGAAAGGTGACTGCGCCAGGGGAGTCAAGGGCTGATCTAGCGCGGCACTGTCAAAAACTGCCGGAAGCGGTTTTAATTGAGCCAACTGCACCGGCGGCAACGCTATATCTCCGCCAGTGTTGGGAATTTCAGGACGCAGTTTCAACTTAAGATGCAATGGAGTCGTTGCCATTTTTGGCACAGCCTGAGCGATGCGCTGACGCTGAACTACCTGTTTAGGTGGTTTTTTTTGTGCGTGCTGACGCTGAGGAAGATGCGGGGGCACAACTCGCACCACATTTACTGGCGTTGATTCATATCTACTTTTCAGCACAGGCGGGCTCTGAACCAGATAGGGCAACAACATAAATATTATAAAATTCAGGCTGGCGCTACCAACAACAGCTACACTGACATAAAAGCGCTTTGAGGCAAAAAACGATGGTGGCAACTCCGGAAATACACAACTCACGATTTAGCTGCCCTCCGTCGATCCGGGAACTCCAGCTGCAATTGCCACATCCATAGCACCAGCCTGACGACAGGCATCCATCACCTGTACAGCCGTTCCGGTACGGCTGGCCCGATCTGCAACAATTACCACGCTCCCCTTGGGATTTTCTGCGAGGGCTCGCTCAACATGAACCTGCACAGCTCGAACATCTACCAACTGGCGATCAACGTAAATCTGGTTGTCTGCGGTAACAGCAATAAGGATAGTGGCATTTTCCTTACTGGTGGCTGTTGTTGCGCTGGGACGTTTAACATCTACGCCGGTCTCGCGCACAAAACTGGTGGTAACCAGAAAAAAAATTAACAGAATAAACACCATATCGATCAACGGCGCTATATTCAACTCAAGGGAGTTGCGCTTATTACGTCGGGCGGAGGTTATATCAATCATCTGCCCTCCTGCGCCAGGTGATTGTCACCCTGATTCAGCAGATAGCGATTTAAATATATACGCAACGACTCCAACCGTCGTTCGAGATTATCCACCCGCCGTTGTAAGAAATTGCGCATATACAAACCTGGAATTGCAATAAGTAAACCGGTCTGGGTGGTGATAAGTGCCTGCGATATTCCACCAGCCATAGCACGCGCATTTCCAGTACCAAAAATAGCAATAGTGTCGAAGGTGCCTATCATCCCCAGCACCGTACCCAACAAACCCAGCAGGGGTGAAATCGCCGCCAGCACCCCTATCAGAGTGAGCCCCCGCCCTAACTCAGCACGAACCACCATCGCCGCTTCATCCAAAACATAGCGATCAAGAGCAGCATGACCACTACGCCGCCGCATAAAGGTAACCAATAACAGTGACGTTATATCGTGGTGACTGCGATCCTGCACAGCGATATCGCAACCAAGCCATTCACACGCCTGTGCAGGGGTGATATTGTGCTGATATAACTGTTTAAGCAGCAACAATCGATACAGAATTACCCCCCACATAAGTAGCGACACCAGCATCAGCGGCACCATGATCACTCCACCACGATTTAGATAATCGATAAGAAAATTCAAGTCTAAAATATCCATTATTGATCCAAACCACTCTGTCGAAACTGACAGACCATATTGACAAAACTGATCGATTTCTCTTCCAACTGGGCAATTATGGTCTCCACCCTGCGGCTAAGAAGACTGTGGCTAAACATAATGGGGATCGCCACCCCAAGACCAAGCATTGTTGTCACCAAGGCTTCGGATATCCCTCCCGACATCAGACGCGGATCGCCGGTACCATGAAAAGTGATGATCTGAAAGGTGTTAATCATACCGGTAACGGTGCCAAGCAGACCTAAAAGTGGAGCAATTGACGCCATAACTGCCAACGTCGATAAAAAACGCTCCAAGCGAGGAATTTCACCCAAAATCGCCTCCTGCAAAGCGTTTTCGAGATCGTCACGCTCCATCTGATGAAAACGCAGACCAGAGCGCAACACCCGCGGCAATGGCTTATCACCACCCCTTTTACACTCTTCTATACATTGCTGCCACTGGGCGCCCGCTATCAACGGTCGTAACCGCTGCAACAAACCAACAGCATCAAAGCTGTTCCGGCGCAAAAACCACACACGCTCGGCTATAAGCAACAACGCAATCACACCTATAGCAAGAATAGGCCAGACAACAACGCCACCCTGTCTGACCTGATCACTAAAATTGGACCGATAAGTGAGTTGGCGCAGAGAAGCGCCGTGGCCAATATCGAGGGGCACACTCTCGCTGATTCCAGCAAAATAATCGTTAAGCTGATCTCGCAAGTGAGCACTCGGCAACACCGACAAGGCAAAGAAACGACCACTGGCAGCAGAGTAGAGGAGAAAACCGGTCTCATCGTCGCTACGATAAGCAGCGCTGAAGTCTCCCAGCACCACAACCTGTGCTATAAGCTCTTCTCCCTGACGATCTAAAATCGGCAACGAAGTGATCTGCACCTCGCCATTGGCGCGCATCTCCTCCAGCAACAGATCACGTAAATACCGCACCTCATCCATACCGGGGAAGCGATGTTTTTCTAATAACACCCGCAAGCGCTCGCTGCGTTGTGGCTGCAAACCGTTAACCTGGCTGTGGCGCAACAGGTCATCCCCTGCGCGTGCGCTCATGCGGATAAAACCAACCAGCTCCTCCAAGCGTCGGGTACGCTCCACTTTTTCCTGACGCAATTTTTGCTGTTTGGCGTTCAAAGCATCTTGCTGTTTCTTTAGGGCTAGCGTTTCCTTTTTCAGCTTTTTGACTCTGGCACGCGCCTGCTGCACAGCTTTTTCCAAAGCTGATCTATCGTGCGCTATCTTCTGCCGCGCTGCTGCCGCATCGTTCACCGCCGCCTGCTGCTCCCGTTGAGCCTGATCTACAAGCTGTTGTTGGCGTTGTAAATATTGTTGAGTGCTGTAGCGGGCATCAGCGGCACCGGCCAAACCACTGGCGAACAACAATATCATCACCGTCGGCACAATAACTCCTGCATAAAATCGCATCATCATCGTGTCACCGCCCCACCTGCCAAGCTATCACCACTGACACGCCCTATAGGCAAGGTCAACAGATCAACGGGTCGATGTTTCAGCCCCATCTCCATTGCCAACCCTATTTCGTGATTGTACTTACTAGCAACACTTTGCCAACTTTGTGTTGCCATCTCGTAAATTAAACTATGTTTACCATCTAGCGACTGGGCAAACAGAGCCAACCGCCCCAAGCGCAGCTGATTCATCAATATATCGCGTCCATCAATAGCAATGGTATGCTGTATTACCTCAATGTTACGCCCATATTCGATCTCGACTCGAAGTGCCTCCATTAAGCGACGAAACTTCTCCCCCATCGACAATTTCTCATCCGCTAATGCCACTTTAAGATGCTGCAAACGCTGTTGCCGTTCCTGTTTGAGAAAAGGTATATCCTGTTCCACTTGAGACTGGAGCAATTCCAAGGTTTGATCCAAAAACGGTTTCATCTCCGCAGTCAATCGCTTCGATTCATCTATGGCACGCTTAAGTTCAACAATATTTTTACGGTAGGTGTTGTTCTTATCTTCCAAGCGATTTTTTTTTGTAGTCAATTGCTGTTGTTGCTGCTGCAAAGACTCTAACTCTGCCACCATTTTACGCCGCTGAACATCCCATTTATCCGCTTGTTTCTGTGACTGCTGTTGAACCTGCAGAGTCTGATGCAAAGGCTGTTGGACTTTTGTGCTAAAATCTGTACACCAGGCGTAGGTTACAGTGCCAGCAACAACACCAAAACAAACAAAAATATTCATAAAAAATAATTTCAAATTAAGCTCCAAAAGTTGATATATTGCCAGCAGCAAGATTGTGAACGGGCGACTACGAAACACTGCAGTAGTCGTAGTAGTGATAATCAAACTTGGCATTTTATCCCTACTCACTGTCAGCCCGTCATACTAACCCAGAACAGCGCCACTAACAACATGGACCTTCCCATTATGCCTGAAGCTCCCAAATTTGAACTGTCGATCCCCGGACGTGCACCCCTGTGCCTAAAGCACCTGGTACTTGACTACAATGGCACCATGGCTTGTGACGGTCAATTGCTCCCAGAACTAATTCCGCAATTGAACGCCCTGGCACAACAGCTAACAGTTCATGTGCTAACTGCTGACACCCATGGTACGGTAGCCAACCACGTTACTTCGTTGCCAGTTAAACTAGTTGTTATCCCGCCAAACAATCAGACACAGGCCAAACAAGAGTACATCCATCAACTTGGTTGCGCCCACTGTATCGCCATTGGCAACGGCATAAATGATGAACTTATGTTACACGATGCCGCCATCGGCATTGCCATAATGCATCACGAGGGTGTTGCACTCTCCACATTACAGGGAGCTGATATAGCTATCAACAGCTGCCATTGTGCACTGGAATTGTTGTTAAAACCGACACGCTTAATTGCCACATTGCGCTGCTGATAACGATCATGCTACAACCATGAACTGAAATTTTTGATTAGAAAATACATACACAATATAACTTGTGAAATATTTGAAGAATTGAATTTATTTGTTGACAAAATTTATCATCTTTATATGATCAGTTCACATTTTTTCAACCCAACCTCGGAGGATTTAATCAGTGAAATATTTGCACCTGTTATTGGTAGTACTACTTGCAACAACCCTTGGTGCGTGCAAAGATCAAAAGGCACACAATAAGGATCAGGTCTCCACAATAGCACCTCAAACAACAGTAACTCAAAGTAGCGCAGAAGAAACTGACGCACACACAGGAATGACCCCGCAAGTATCTGGCACAGTACTAGAGAGTATGGACACCGCTGGCTACACCTATGTAAAAGTTAAAACCGATGATAAAGAGATCTGGGCAGCAGCTCCACAATTCAAGGTAGCAGTTGGTGACGCGGTAATTATTCCGGCCGGAATGGTTATGCCGAACTATCACAGCAACACCCTTAACCGCGATTTTAAGGAACTCTATTTTGTCAGCAATATCATCGCGCCCAACGCTGCGATGGACTTAAATGCCCACGAGAACATACCTCAACAAGCAGCGACATCGGCAAATGCTTCTGATCACATTAAGGCAGTTGCTGTCGATATGGATTTCAGTTCTATAATCAAAGCAGACCACGGGTATACGATAGCTGAAATTTTCGCCAAGCAAGATGATCTCGCAACCAAAGAGATCACCCTGCGCGCCAAAGTAGTAAAATTTAGCCCCAACATCATGAAAACCAACTGGGTTCACCTCCAGGATGGCAGCGGCGCTGACGGCACTAACGACTTGACCATCACCACTAAAGAGATTGCCGCCGTTGGAGACACTGTATTGGTAAAAGGGATACTCGACCTCAATCAAGACTTTGGCTACGGCTATAAATATGCTGTTATCATTCAAAATGCCAAGGTAGCAGTCGAGTAACCGGATATATCGCTCTGATAATATCGAGACACTGTAAACAAAACGCCTGCGAAACATTTCGCAGGCGTTTTGTTATTATGGCACACAAGTTCACATTCACCACATTTCTGAATTCATAGATCTATTTCGCGTTAATTTTCCTCTAACAGCCTCATTTAATTAATTGCGCTCGCAAAGTGTTACCATTAACCGACAATATCTCCAATTTTTTTCCTCCCACGGCAAGAGCATTTACACAACCAGCCATCCGCATCACATTGCAATTTTTCCAGCCCACTATCAATTCTGCCCTACCGCGCACAAACGATCTTTGCTGTGCAGTTGTCACACCGGGCAATGCTGATAAAGCTGTAACCAAAGTGGCTAAATCGGAAAAACCAACATCTTCTACTACAACGCTCACCTTGTGTTCGTTGTAACAGGAATCGAGCCAAACCTGAACAACCTGATCCGAAAGGTTATTAGCCAACTCCGTTGCCGCCAGACTCAATGCTTTTTGACTTCCCAAAGCAAAGCTGTATTGCGGTGCCGTTGCCTGAGCATTTGCTGACGCCAAAATACGTCCTGTTGCACTTTCGTGGATATCCGCTGTGATGGTAGCACCATAGGCATGAAGACGCGCATTGTATGGTGCCGCACCATTATCCTGCACTATAGCCGTACCACTGATAAGCAATTGTGCCTGATTGCTGGCTGCTTCCTGTGCTTGCTTCCCCTGATCGCCCTGCGCTGCCTGCAAGCCCATCTGGCGTTGACGCTCAGCCTGTAGAGCATCCAGATCAACCAGATTGAACCCTTTTTTCTGCAACACCTGCATCAAGGTTTGCCGCGCAGTACTCAAATTAACATTTACCTTTGCCGATTCAGCCGTTAGAGACTGTTCCTGTAGCGATATAGCCAGAGTCGGGTAATTCATCTTTGGCAACAATCCAGCTAATGCTGCAACGTCATCAGCCAAAGCCATCTCTTCAACTTCAGCACTAATAACTATCGTACACTCTCCGTTGGTATATTTTTCGGACTTAATTTTATATTGTTTTACATAACCATGCACACGGGTGAGGATTTTATCCTGTACCAGCACAAAATTTTCCACCAGTGTTTCACTAGAAAGCATGCTGCCCAAAGTTTGCTCTACAGCATTTCGCTGAGCATCGTTCAAAGCATCTTCCCGTGCTTGCGCCTTAGATACGGTGACAACTCCCATTCCCGTCGCTTCAACGGCGGCCACAACTGAACTCGGCAACCACATTGAGCCACAGCAAGCAATAAACATCAAACAGGCTATAAACTTTAAACGACAAGCATCTTTTGGCATATATACCTCCGTAATGATCGAGAAAATCTTACCCTGTGTAGAGACGTTGCATGCAACGTCTAGTTACCGTCAACGTACTACATGAAGGCGTTGCGTGCAACGTCTCTACAAAAAACGTGACACCCTAAATGAGATTGCCGGAATTGATAACAAAAAAAAGAGGAAGCTGTTATTGGCAGCTTCCTCTCTCAGTCAAACCATTCGCGAATAAATTCGCTCCTACATTGATTTAAAACTTCCAAGTGCTACCAATATAAACCTGATCAGAATCGAAATCCTGCAACTCAATCACTTTCTTATAACCGATGGTCATACCAAAAGCATCGGAAAGGGTAAAGCTACCCTCCATACCAAACTCATAGTAATCTTCGTCAACATCAGGATCGTTGTCATAATCGGTTATGTCAGAGTTCCATACAGCAAACACATTGAATACACCGTTATCGCCATTGCGAACACCGGCATTAACACCCCATTTAACCAGGTGCTGCTCATCATTATCAACATTGCTATCATCTGTGTTGTACAGATAAGAAACACCCGTGCTAATGATAAATAGATCTTTATCCAGTGTTATTGCAGCGCTGAGACCACCACCAAACATGTTGACATCGTCACTACCACTATTGTCAAAATCCATATCGGTATAGGTATAGTTCAAGTGACCGGTAAACGAGGTAGACAGTGTATCGGAAAGCTCAAGGTTATACTGACCAAAACCGATCAAACCGACGCGATGGGCATCAAAGCTATCGAAATCGAGATAATCATAAGGGAGCATAAAGCCATAACTTATATTTTCGTTGTCCCACGCCATACCAACCGTCGCACCGTACAGATCACCATTCTCACCGCTGTTATCGAAATCTACATCTTCCCACGATAATGCAGCACCAAAGGTACGTGGCATATTAAGTGCTTTTTGTGCATCCTCTTTTTTCATTTCCGCCCGTGTTTTCGCTGCGGGGATAACCAGATTTTGCATAACTAGACGGGAAGTTACACCGGCAGGAGAGGTGTACGCAGAAGCTTCATCACCACTACCTACGCCTCCAACAGTGGCTAAAACCACACCAAGATATGGCGCCAAAAGACGAATAGCCCCGTCCTTATCTCCTTCAGCCGTAGTACCAACATCCACTGACTGACCACCACCTTCAGGCTCAACGGTATATGTAACAACACCATTTTCGACCGTCCAACTTACATACTGCTCATTGATCTCAACAGAACCACCCGTAGGTTGGGTAATTATATGATGATCATAAATCCTACTTAAGTCATCATAATTATCTGCCGTAGCAGCAAACACACTTACCGGAACCACTGTCAACAAAGTTAAGCACAACAACACATAAAAAAATCTCTTCATTCCCCTTACCTCCTAATTTATATCTGTTCAATTCAACCGACGCAACAGACTGGCAGTTGCCTGTCGCAATGCATTATCCGCAGCACTGGACACATCAATACCAATACCCGTACCGCTTCCTGGAACATATTCCAACGTTTCTTCGCCATATATAACTTTAGTGGCGCCCAGTATTTTACCTATCTCAATGGCCTTTGCTTGACTAACCATACCGTTAGCGCTCATCCACTGGCGATCCATCACATCCTTGATGATATCGCCCTTATCTTCAACAAACTTAAAACGATGCGTATCATACAACGCATCCACAAGACGGTTGTGAATACCCATGCCGACATTCTTAGCCAACAAGTGGGGATAGCGCTGCGCCGCCCGCTCAGAGAGCCCCATGGGCAATACAGCGACTACAATTTTTTCACCTGTATATTTTTCCGGCGCAGCATCACCATTTTTTACAGCAGTTTGCCGAGTTAAAATTGGGGTATCTGGTTCAACATAGGTTGTTGCACAACCACAAAAGAACAACATGCTCAACGCCAGAACAATCATTATCGATTTTACTACTGTGCTATAACTTGTTAATTGCATCGTGAATCGCTTTCTGGGTAGCTTGCCCAACGGTAGTTTCATTAAAATGAACCTTATCTTCACGAATCTGAAACAGGATCCCCAACGATTTTGTTACCCCTTTGCCGGTACCGGTTACCTTAATGCTACTGCCATCTATATTCTTCAATTCAACATCAACACTAATTTTTATAGTAGTTTTTGCCGCAGCAAACAATCCAATACTGCGCCGCCGTTTCACCTTGAAATCATGCACGGTAACCTGCACAGTACAATCTGCTACATCACCCGCCAATTGAGTTGCATCATCAACACCGTTTGCCAACAAATCCCCTTGCCAATTGGTCGCTATAAGTTTGTCTATTTGGTCTGTTATTTCGGGATGATCTTCTACAGGGATATATTTACCGGTATCATAGAGTTCGCTATTAACAATATTGCGAATACCATAGGCAATCAGCTGATTTTCCCAACTTTCATTATTTGTATGATCAATTACGCTGGTAACAACAAAACGGAGTTTATCAGTGGGATTTTGCGCAAAAAGATTGGAGGATAAAATGATGCCGACAAACAACACAATCAGGCAGCTAAAAAGAAGATAACTAACTATATACTTCAAATCCACCTCGCATAATAAAAGATAGTCAACGGGAGAAACATATCATCAATATAGATTAAAAAGCAATATTGGTTTTTATTTATAACACACCTTTCTCACACCTTTAAGATTGCCAATAGTTTTTAACAGTTCAGCACCGATCCGTTTATGTTGCCCCGTCAGAACAAAATTACAGGTTTTACGTTGCCCATCAAAATCCATCTCTTGTTCAATATTGGTAATATTCAATTTTGCATCGTAAAAAACTTCTATTAAATTGGGAAAATTATCGTAATTGCTGTCGGAAACCACAGTAAGGCGCAAGAATCGGTCTTTCTTAACGAACGAATCCATTTTCTTAAAAAGGATCAGCACCACGCTAACAAGTACTGTGCTAAACAATCCAACAGTTATCATCCCCAGACCAAAGGTCATACCAATGCCAGCCATCATCCATAAACTGGCTGCGGTAGTTAACCCCCGTACCGACATCCCCTCTTTGATAATCACACCCGCACCCAAAAAACCAATTCCGGTGACAACTTGTGCCGCAATACGCCCCGGATCTAAACGCACCACACCGGAAGCCGCCAAATGACCGTATTTAAGAAATATCGCTTCAGACAGCACCATCATCAAGCAAGATCCAACGCTAACAAGAACGTGGGTGCGCAATCCCGCAGGACGACCATGCATCTCACGTTCCCAACCTATTATTACCCCAGCGACACCGGCAAGTATCAGCTTGATAACTATTGGCAAAAATGAACTGTCGTGAATATCTGCAGGAAAAAACATCCTATCTCCTCTTAAATTTGTACCGTCTGAACAACTTAAATCAATTTCGTCAATACCATCTTGTATCGCAAGGCAAGTAAGCATTATATGTGCATTGACCATAATATCTAAAAAAGCCCCGGCAATAAACTCACCGAGGCTTTTTACTTCATCATGCTGAATTGATCATTCAGGATCTCCCTACGGAGATCTTTAACTTGAAAAGTTAAAACAAGCTTTAAATCGTAACTCTATCAAAAAACGCTAACCCTGTCTGGCGGATCCAAGACTGTCATAAGCTCTTCCTCCTGTAGGCATTCGTGGATGATGGTAAAAAACGTTTCCCCCGCAACTTTTTATAAACAACGTAAACTTACTCGAAATAACAACTAGTCTTCTTCAAATGCTTACCTTAAATACTTCAAGTTACTCGGGGAGGAACAATTTAAACTCTACTACGTTTAGCTCTGCGTCGTTTTCCACCAACCATCAGTTCGTTTGTTAAATTCAATACTAACATAATTTTTACCCTTGTAAAGAAACTGTAGGCAATAAACTCAGCTCTCCAGCCACTTAATCATCCGCTGACACTCGGCCGACCAGTTATCACTTAGGCGCTGCTTCAGAAATGCCACCAATAAACTGTCGAAAAGTTGCAAGCCCTCCTCTATAACATACATACGCTCATAAAAAACTGATTGCTGCTCATCCTCCACCTCAGCACCCTTATCAATGCGCACCGTTGGACATTTGAAGGATCCGAATTGAAACATCTCACCTTTTAAAGTTACTCGCCATTGATGTTCCAACTTTTCAAAATAAATTGTGGCCTCTGCAATCTCCTTACCTTGACCCAGCGCAGAGCACACTTCCGTAAAGCTATCCTGAGGACCGACGACGGTAACTTTTTGCCCCCCCTCATTACCACTGCCCACCAGCAACAACCTGTTATCGAGATAAGCAACAAAGTTTTCCTTGTCCGCCGCTGGACCAGCACAACAGACAGAGTAACCAGAACCAGCGTTGGTGGTTCGATACATCAGCCACTGCATAAACTCGCTGCCCAACCAACGATTTTTCTCTATCTGTTCCAGCACCGAACCTTGCGCCGCCTGATCTAAATCATCCAAAGCAGGCAACAACGACTGCGGCACCACCTTACGCGCCCGTTCCACAGGATACACAACAACCAGCCGCAAGCCCAAAAAGCTCTTTTGAAACAGCTCGGTCAAGTCGTCAATAGCTCTTGCACTTATATTGGCAAAAGTTAGCCGCCCACTCTTAAGATTCCACACCACATCATACAATGTTGGAGTGGGCAACACCCTTACCAACAGGCGATTGCGCACCAACTCTTTTAACTCTTCATTTTTATCTTTGGGCACACGGTTATAAGTAGGATTTTCGGCTAAAAACCTATTCTGTTCACGCTGCAATTCCCCCTTTACCAATGCCGCAGGCACCCGGCGTTGATCGCGCCGCATGGTAAAAGTAACATAATCGTCACGCCACCAACTGCTCGAAGCCGCAAATTCACTGCTCTGAAAATCGTCAAGCTCGACCCAGCCAATCGACAACTCCTCCGCCGAATTTTCGATGGATAGAAAAGGATGCTCACCCAACTGTTTGCCAATCCAGGCGGCAAGATCTTGCTCTGGAAGATCACCTACAACATCAAATTGAGTGATACTGACGGTGTTAGAAAGTAAACCCATAAAAAACTCCTGATAAAATTCATGTAAAACTATCACAGTGTATCGGGCTCGTAATCGCCATATCAAGGGACGCATAAACCCATCCATGGAGCTTATTGCCACCGTCCATGGCGGCAAACACCCTTGCTATGGCGATCACGAGCCCAACATGTTGAATGCTTCATATCTACAAATTTACAACAAAAAACAGCGCCGCAAGATACCCCCGTTTCCCCATATTATCCAAGATAAAAATTAAACAGATACAAGCATGGCTCAGAATGAACCAATAGACTTATACCATTAAAAGATTCATAATGGAGAGCAAACAGAAGATCATGAGATGGAGATTTTTAAGTCACAAGCTAAAAAGGGGAAAATATGCGCACTCTTATCGTCACCATTGCAGTAACGTTGGCTATGCTAGCAGCATCGCCATCCTTTGCCGCTACGCAAAACAACACCATCACAACCGCTAGAATCGATATCAGCAACCTTGCAGTGGTCCCTTTCATCACTGCCGGAACCAATGCTCGCACAGAGAAAAAACTGTCAAGCACTCTCGATTGCGCCTTGAGCGGGCTGTGCTATCGCGAGCAGGAGATTCTCACCCGCACAGAGCAAAGCTTAACCAATCAATTACGTCAGGAAGTTGCCGAATATTACGGTAATGCCCTTGTCCCCCAGCCACAAGTTACCCAGCATTTTTTAACCATGAAAAAAGCTAAAAAAGATACCCCGCGCGCCATAGCCGTTCGTTTAGGGCAACAGCTAAACGTAGATCACGTAATCATGGGGATTGTGTGGCGCTATCAACAACGGGTGGGCAATACACTGTCAGCGGATCAACCGGCATCCGTTGCATTTGACCTATTCTTGCTCAATGTAGCCAACAAAAAACTTGTCTGGCACGGGTCATTTGACAAAACACAGCAAGCCCTCAGCGACAACCTATTTAATGCAGCTCTATTATTTAAGACTGGGATAAAGTGGCTCAGCGCCGAAGAACTCGCTGGATATGGCATCAAAAAAACCTTGGAAGAGTTGCCGCAATAACACCATATTTTGCACACTGGGTTTGCAACTCATATAGCAAGGGTATTTGTCGCCATGGACGGCGACAATAAGCACCCATGGATGGGTGAAATGCGTCCCTTGTTATGGGAAGCACTAGCCCATCACGCTGAAATTGCCGAGCAAACACCTGCCAAAACTTAATTCATCGCATCCGCTGAATCAAAGCTAAATCGGCCAGAACCAGCGCAGCCATCGTTTCAACTATTGGTACAGCGCGGGAAACAACACAGGGATCATGCCGCCCCTTAGCTGCCAATGTTACCGGAGCTCCAGAATAATCCACTGTCTGCTGCTCCTGACCAATCGTTGCCGGTGGCTTAAAGGCAACGCGAAAACAGATCGGTTCACCGTTGGAGATTCCCCCCTGCACACCGCCGCTGCGATTGGTAGTCGTTCCCATGCGCCCATCTTTCCACACATACGGATCATTGTGCTGCGAGCCACGTTGACGCGCTCCCGCAAAGCCAGAACCAATTTCAAACCCCTTTGACGCAGGTAGCGACAACATGGCATGAGCCATAAGCGCTTCGAGGCGATCAAAAGCCGGCTCCCCCCAACCCGCTGGCACATTACGGCACACACAACTCAAAACACCACCGATAGAATCTTTATCGGCACGCGCTGCCATAATCTCAGCCGTCATCAGTTCGGCAGCAGCAAGATCTGGGCAGCGTACATCGTTGCCATCAACCTGAACTCGGTTAATGATATCCATATCCAACGGCGCAGCATCTATATTGCCAACAGAGCTAACCCAAGAGACAATCTCGATCCCATACTCCGTCAGCAAAAACTTTTCAGCAACGGCACCAGCAGCGACACGGGCGATAGTTTCTCGGGCGCTAGCACGCCCGCCCCCACTGGAAGCATGAGTGCCATATTTGGCTCGGTAGGTATAATCAGCATGAGACGGTCGCGGGATATTGCTCATCTCACCATAATCTCCCGGACGTTGATTCTTATTCGCCACCAACAACCCAATAGGTGAGCCAAGAGTCTTTTCAAACTCAACACCAGATAAAATAGACACCTGATCAGCTTCGTTACGATCGGTACCCAACTTATTCTGCCCTGGACGACGACGATCCAACTGCACCTGAATATCAGCCGCTGTCAATTCCATCCGTGGCGGCACACCATCAACAATTGCCCCCACACCAACGCAATGAGACTCACCAAAAGTCGACACTTTGAACAACGTACCAAAAGAACTAGACATCTACCCTATTCTCCGCAATAAATAAGAATGAAATTACTTTATAACATTTTCAATATTAAAATGGCTTAGTACGCTCACCATGAAAGAACGTTTCAACGACGTAGGCACCTCACAAGTCATTGCCACAATACTGCGCTGACGGTAGCACTCAAAACCCGACACGGTGTGCTCACGCAAACTGCCGTCATTAAGTTGTGCAGAAACAACCGAACGCGAAATAAAAGTGATTCCCGCTCCGGCCACAATCTGACCAATTATCAGATTAAAATTGTCCAGCACCATCACCTGCTGAAACGTATCAACCCCAACACCTCGGGCGTCTAAATTAAAACTCAACAAGTCACGGCAACTACAACCCTCACGCCTAATAATAAAACGTTGCTGCTGCAAAGTTTCCAATTCCACCTCGCCAGCGGGGATATCAAGGCTTGGAGCACTGACAAACACCATTTCATCCTCTGGCAACTCAAGGTGGCTCATACCGCCAAAATCCAGACCGGGCATATGTTCAATCACCGCCACGTCAAACTCACCTGAGCGTAACCCATCCAGCGCCCGCGATGGTGTATCAAATAAAAACATCAAATCATCAATATCATTACGCGCCGCAGTAAACCTTTTAATAACATGTGGCAAATGTGCCAAGCCAAAAGCCGGAGTACAACATACATGCAAATGTTTTTTATCCGCCAGCGAAAACAACTCCCGCATCATCTGCTCTTCAAGTTCTAAAATACGCTGCGCATGTTCAATAACCAACCTTCCGCCAACAGTGGGTTGCAACATCGCCGCCGAGCGATCAAGCAAAGTAACACCGCAACACGACTCCAAACTCTTGGTTCGCTGAGATACAGCTGACTGGGTTACATTCAACTTAACTGCCGCACGAGAAAAGCTACCCTCCTGCGCCGCCATCAACAAAGTACGTAAATATTGCGTTTCCATAGTAAATTCCGAATATTGATATGTAAAATTATAAGAGAGCCTTATGCTTCCATTAAAATCATTCGTTTTACACTATCAGGAAGGCAAAGTATTGTACACAAGATTACAAACGTGGATGTTATGTTGCTTTTCTGAATTTACAGCGAAGGAACAGCATAACATACTGTTTTTTCTGGGCTTTTTATATCGAATGATTGTTCGAACTATTCAACTGGCAGAATGCTCTGCTACTCGTTCTTGGCGCGTGCGCCACAGGAACTATCAGGGAAAAGGTTCTCACACTGCCAGTGATCGAAGGTGCCACCTACGTAGGTCAAGAGACCTGCCTGGAGTGTCATGACGACATGGCCGGCGAAGATTTTGCCAAAGCAACAGGCGGCGAAGGTTTTGCCAAGACCATTCACGGTCGTCTCGCAAACTTTGAGATGATGGGTGCAGAAAAAGGCTGCGAATCCTGCCACGGACCAGGTAGCCAGCACGTAGATAACGACGGCGATACCGACTACATCCTGCGTCTAAGTCAGCTAAACGCCGACCAATCTTCAGCAGTATGTGAAAAATGTCACACCGATGGCAAACTGATGGACTTCAACCACAGTGGTCACCTGCTCAGCGATGTTGGATGTCTAGACTGCCACAGCATCCACGACGGCGAAGGTAAATTTACCCTCAAAGCTGAAGATCCAGAACTGTGCTACACCTGCCACAAAGAGGAACAAGCAAAAGGCAACTTCCCATCCCATCACCCATTGGTTGAAGGTAAGATGAATTGCTCAAGCTGTCACAATGTTCACGGTGCTACCGGCGAAAGCTTGAACACCGACGAGCGCTTGAACGACCTGTGCTTGAACTGCCACACTCGCTACCAAGGTCCATTTGTTTTCGGACACGCACCAGTAGAAGATGACTGCACCATCTGCCACGATCCACACGGTAGTGTAGCCAACAACCTGCTGGTACAAAACGAGCCATTCCTGTGCTTGCAATGCCATGAAGGTCACTTCCACATGTTGCGTGAGTCTAACTATTCAGTCACTGCTGCAGATTATGCCGCTGGTATGACACATGCAACAAATCCAGGACAAGGTGTCAACACACCCAATCCTTATAATGACAGCAGAAATGTACAAACATCTGCTGCCAATCAAGCACTAGCTGACATAGCCAATCCACACGGCAACAGAGGGTTCCAAATGTCATATGGTACTAAATGTACTACCTGTCATAAAGTTGTTCACGGCAGTGATTATCCATCGCAACCACTCAGTGGTGGCGGTTTAACCCGTTAATTTTTTAAGGAGGCACATACTATGAAGCAAAGCCGATTATGGCTGCTTGCGTTGTTGACCGTCCTGACCTTTGTAGCTGTTGGTACAGCTATGGCGGAAGAAGGAGCGGGTCACGTCACTGGTTCTTGGGAACTAGGGATGAGTGGCATGAACACCCAGGACAATGCAGCACGAGTAAATGAATTCGGTTCAATTCGCGCAGAGGATGGATTTTCTCTAACGCCTAAATTGAACCTTGAATATGAAAACAACGGTTTCGTAATTGAAGTTGATAGCGAAACCATGGGACCACGTGATCAAAAGCATGAGTTAAGCTTTGATGCTAAACGAGTATTTAAGTTCGAAAGCGAACTGAATGTTCTTGAGCATTGGAAAGATCACGAAACATTAAGCCAATTAGGTGCAACAGCATACGACGATACTGGCGGTGGACAACCTAGTGTCACTACCGACAAAATCTATGCTGACCTCATTAACGCAACAGGCAACAATGCCTCTGCTGTTGGTGGCGGCAACCTGATTGATAAAAGTACTGGTGCATTAGCATACGATCCTGCAGCTGCATGGAATCAACAAGTTGACAATAACTATGTTGTAACCCGCCGCGAGTGGAAAAACGAAGCTGAACTTACCTTGCCACAACTTGCCAACGTTACATTCAAAGTAGGTTCTCGCATTGAGACCCGTGAAGGGATGGAACAAGCAATTGGGATGTCAAAATGTGCCAGTTGTCACGTAAGTGCGGTTGGAAAAAACATTGATGAGCGCACAGAAGAGTATACCTTTGGTGCAACAGGTAAATTTGGTCTATTAACTGTAGATTATGAGTACCTGACTCGTGATTTTGAAGAGCAAGCTGGCAATGCTGTACGTTGGTATCAGAATGCAGCTGGTGACGCTATGTATGGTCCATTTTTTGGTTCGAAAGATGACACTCTGAAATTAGCCAAAGCAAGTCAGATTTTATACGAGCATGATGAGCTGGAATTTGGTAAAACACCAGACTCAGAAAAAGATTCTCACATGCTTAAGGCACGTTTAGATTTGCCTAACAATACAAGTTTTACAGCAAGCTATGTAAAGGCTGATATTGAAAGCAAGAAAACTGACGAGCCAGGAACTTTTACTATCGATGACAAAAAGCTGGATAGTGAATACGAAGGGTTCAACGGTAAATTAGCAACCATCTTTGGTCCTGTTCGTTTATCAGTTCGTGGTGGCATGTATACAATTGACGGACCAGAATATTCAATTACATATCAAGCCCGCCAAGACGCGATTGACAAAGAAGCTGCAGCTAATCCTGCTAACATAACTTCGCACTATGACAATTTCAACTACACCGATCCTACAGCTCCAGCATATATGCCTGTAACTCAGGAATATGAATCTGCAGAATCTCGTGATGTTACCGAATTTGGTTTTGATGCAGTTTATCGCTTAGCCCACGCAACAACTTTACGTCTTGGTTATGAATATGAGAATATTGATCGTGACGAAAAAGAGTTAGGCGAAACAGAGACCAATACATTTAAGATCTCTGCTAAATCACGTATCAATAAAACTCTCTCCGGTCGTATCAGCTACGAGTACCAAGATATCGATGAGCCACTTGCTGGCGCACATGTCGGTATTGCTCAAGGTATTGGTACAGCGGATCCTCTAGGATCTGGCTTATCGTATCTTAATACAAAAGATTTCACAAATTTAGGTGCTAATGACAAATGGGCATACTACTGGAACGCAGTATATCCAAATCGCACCTTGGAATCCACAAACCTACCTGATGCTGTACATGAAGCCAAGCTCAGCACAACTTGGGCACCAAGTGCCAATATGGCAGCTACATTCTTCATGCGTTACCGTTACGAAGAAAATGATGATGTCCATTACGAGCAAACCACCGTTGTTCCAGGTGCTAGCTTCTGGTATGCACCAAGCGACAAGTTAAACCTCACCATGTCATATACCTTTAACAATCAGGATACAGAAAATCGTGCCTGTGTTGGTTGGTACCATGGCTGAGCGAACGCAGTTTCTTCGGCCCAGTTTGGGTCGATCTGTAGAGATGCTGAGTACGAATCAAATGTACACACTGTAGCTATTAATGCTGACTACCAAGTAACAGAAAAGCTGAATATCAATGCCGGCGTTACCTACAATTATGCTGAAGATAGTTGGGATTGGAAATTCACCGAAAGAGCAACCTTAAATTCTTTTGCCGATCTTGACGGCAATGGTGCTCTAGATGATTCTATCGCCCACAGTGGTATTGAAACACCAGGGCTTAAAGGTTCCGTTAATTACAATACTTACCAACAGAACAATGAGATCGATGGATATTCAGACCTAGAATATGAGCAATATTCATTTACTTTAGGTGCTACTTATGACTTCACTGACGCTCTGTACACCACAGTGTCAGGCACTTATGACGTATTCAACTCTGACGAAGAGTATGTTTACGGTGACGAAGATGGTAAATCCTACAGTGGCTACCTAGCCATCGGTTACAAATT
>NBLX01000037.1 GCA_002084705.1 Desulfobacteraceae bacterium 4572_35.1 | reverse complement strand
CAGTGACAACACCCTGCAACAGGGGGGAGCTGTGATGAACCATGTTCTTGGTTTACATATTGGTCGAACGCTGAAAAGTGAGCAGTTTCTTAATCAAATACAGCGTTGTTAAAAAACTGGCTCTACTTAATCTTTGGAATAATCTCTTTTGCTGTTCAGTACCTTACTGTATGTTGTAGTATTTTAAGGTGGTTTACGCCAAAACTCAAATAACTGGATAAACAAAGTGAAATCAAAGTTAGCTGTAAATAGTTCAGGTATTCGTGACAACCATCACCGTGGCAAAGTTGCTGAATTCCTGATTGAAAAAATTTCTGCTGAAAGTGAGCTTTCCATTGTTTCAGCTTACTTCACAATCTATGCTTATGATGCCTTGGCTGAGAAGTTAGATCGGGTAAGCGGTTTGCGGTTCCTTTTTGGGGAACCAAGGTTTATCTCTGCACTTGACCCAGATAAAACGGATAGAAAATCATTTAAAATTGAAGATGAACGTCTTGAACTTTCAAATCGTTTACAACAGAAAGACGTTGCGCGGCGCTGCGCGAAGTGGATTACAGAAAAAGTCGATATTCGTTCGATACGTCAGGCAAACTTGTTACATGGAAAACTCTACCATCTGCACGATGGCCACCGTGAGCATGCTATCCTTGGGAGTTCGAATTTTACCCGTCGAGGTCTTGGTTTGTCAGCTATTCCCAATATTGAACTTAATATGATTGTCGATAGCGATCGTGATCGTGCAGACCTGAAATTGTGGTTTGATGATCTTTGGAATGACGATAAGTTAGTTGTAGATGTAAAAGGTGATGTTCTAAAATATTTAGAACAGCTCTACGTTAATCATTCACCAGAATTTATTTATTTCAAAACGCTATATCATGTATTTGAGCGTTTTCTCTCCGATCAAGCTGATGATGCCCAGCTTTTTGATCAGACCGCGATAATTGATACTGAAATTTGGAAGACCTTATTTGACTTTCAAAAAGATGGTGCTAAAGGTGCAATTCATAAAATAAATTCACATAACGGCTGTATCCTTGCCGATAGTGTCGGATTGGGTAAAACTTATACTGCGCTGGCTGTTATTAAATATCATGAGCTTCGTAATCACCGAGTGCTGGTACTTTGTCCCAAAAAATTACGAGATAACTGGACGGTTTACTTGGCTCAGAACAATAGTGAACTCAATCCTTTCTTAAAAGATCGTTTTGCTTACACAGTGTTATCTCATACTGATCTTTCGCGCGAATCGGGTAAGGTCGATGGCGTTGATTTAGAAACATTGAACTGGGGTAACTTTGACCTCATTATTATTGACGAATCGCATAATTTTAGAAACAACACCAAGGGCAAGCGTGATGAAGATGGTACTGTCATTCGCAAAAGCCGCTATGAGCGTTTATTGCAGGATATTATTCAAGCGGGTGTAAAAACGAAGGTTATGTTGCTTTCAGCTACCCCCGTCAATAACAACCTTAAAGACTTACGCAACCAGATTTATTTTGTGACTGAAGGTAGAGACGACGAATTTTCTAGCAATTTTGGTATTCACAGTTTGAAGGATACCCTCGCTGCTGCACAACGTACCTTTACTGACTGGGCGACAAAGACCGGAGAAAAAGACGCAAGAGAGTTGATTGATAAATTATCGGCCAGCTTTTTTATCCTACTTGATGAACTCACCATTGCCCGGTCAAGAAAACATATTCAGCGTTACTACCGCTCTTCTCTTGAAGAAATTGGGCAATTTCCCAAACGTAAAAAGCCCATAGCTAAGTATTCAAAAATTGACCTGAAAGGTCGTTTCCTTTCGTATGATCGCTTGAATGATGAAATCTCCAATTACCAGCTCTGCCTGTTTAACCCCTCCAAATATGTGTTAAAAGAATTTAGAGGTATATATGAAGCACGCAAGGTGTTGAACTTTTCACAGGCAGATCGTGAATACTTTTTGATTGGGATGATGAAGGTCAACTTCCTCAAACGTCTGGAAAGCTCTGTCCATTCGTTCAATATCACCATGGAACGCACCATTGAAAAGATAGAAAATCTTGAAGAGCGACTGCATGATTTCATGAAGCATTACGCAAGCGAAACTGAATCTGTTCAGCAAAATCTCCTTTTTGAGATAGGTGTGGAAGGGGAAGAGGATGAAGAACTTGCCGAAGCCTTTCAGGTCGGTGGCAAACTGAAAATTCCTATGTTACATCTCGATGTCTCAGCGTGGCTTACAGATTTAAATAAAGATAAAGAGCAATTGTCATTATTGGCAGGGAATGCAAATGACGTAACGCCTGAGCGTGATGCGAAACTTGCTGATTTGCGGCAACTGATTGAGGATAAAGTCAGACAACCCACAACGAATACACAAGGCGAGAAAAATCGCAAAATTGTTGTGTTTACAGCTTTTGCCGATACCGCCATCTATCTGTATGAGAATTTGAAAGACTGGGCAAGAGAGTCATTAAGTGTCCATAGTGCGCTGGTCTCAGGTGGAGCAAAATCTAACCAGACGACCTTTGGAAAAGCTGAATTTACCCAAATCCTCACCAATTTCTCCCCGCGTGCCAAGCAACGTAACAAGATAAAGTCAATGCCACAACACGGTGAAATTGACATTCTCATTGCAACTGATTGTATTTCCGAAGGTCAAAACCTGCAAGATTGTGACTTGCTTGTGAATTATGACATCCATTGGAACCCTGTACGCATCATCCAGCGTTTTGGCCGTATTGATCGTATTGGTAGTCTTAATACATCGATCCAGCTGGTCAATTTTTGGCCAACCCCAGATTTGAATAAATATATTGATTTAAAAAATCGGGTCGAAGCGCGAATGGCTCTGGTGGATATTGCTGCTACCGCCGAGGATAACGTATTGCAAGCAGGTGATTTGGAAGAGTTGATCCACGAAGATCTGCGCTACCGAGATAAACAACTACTTAGACTTAAAGATGAAGTTCTTGATCTGGAAGACTTTAACGAATCGGTCTCGCTCAATGAGTTTACCCTCGATGATTTTCGTATGGAACTGGCCAGTTATATAGAGTCGAATAAAACCCTGCTGGCAGATGCGCCATTTGGGCTTTATGCTGTTGTTCCACCTCATGCCGACTACGCTACTATCAGACCCGGAGTTATTTACTGCCTGAAACAGCAGCGGGATGTTAAAGGTAACGAAGCGGTTAATGCGCTCCAGCCATATTTTTTGGTTTATATCCGAGATGATGGTGAAGTGCGTTATAATTTTACTGCTCCCAAGCAAATACTTGAAATTTTCCGAGCCGTATGTCAGGGCAAAGAGCAACCTTACAATGCGTTGTGTGAACTGTTTGACGAGCAAACTCAAAACGGAGAGCAGATGGGGCAGTATAGTGATTTGCTTGAAAAGGCGGTCTCTGCTATTGCCTCGCAGTTTGCAAAAAAAACCACTGGCAATTTATTTACTGGTCGGGGTGGTAAGTTGATAGATGCCACCAAACAGGCAAAAAACAGCTCTGACTTTGAATTAATTACCTGGCTGATCATTAAAGAAGAGGCTTGAAACGATGGCTGATAAACACAATAAGTTGCGTGAAGATATCAACAAGAACCTTCAGTCTTTTACTACAATATCTCTGCACGATGCATCTATCGCATTACTGGGAACACTTGGCTACAAAAGTGATAAAACGATTGTTGTCCCTGATTCTGACCCCAACGCCTTTTTAGAATTGTTATCCGAACATAATTCGGGTGTTGTTATCGATAAAGAAAAAGCACTGTTTGGTGACTGGGAAAAAGCAGATATTCTGTTTCAACTTACCGATGAAGAACTTTCAACTCAGCAGACGAGTTTGTTTAAGAATGATTCGGTTAACTCCGGACTGTTGCAGTCTTATCTCTTTTTCGCTATCGAATTGAAACAACAGGATTATGCACGCGGCAAACTCACCGCTATTGCCCGACAGCTCAATCGGGTATTTCCCCTGCCGGTGATGGTATTTATCAAACATCGTGATCTTTTATCTATTGCGGTTATCAACCGTCGCATCAATAAGCGTGATAATGAAAAGGATGTGCTCGGCAAGGTAACCATTATTTGTGATATCTCACTACTGGAGCCACACCGAGGGCATCTTGATATCCTTGATTCCTTTGCTTTCTCAAGCCTGATCACAAAAACGCCAATCCATAACTTCGATACGCTTCATGCCGCGTGGGAAGAGATTTTCAATGTCGAGCTGCTGAATGAAAAATTCTACAGAGAACTTTCCAACTGGTATTTTTGGGCGAGGCAAAATGTGCGTTTCCCACACGACAATATTGAAGCGGATAAGGACGGACTTTTCAAGGACGATGAATCTGTTCGCGAGCACGACGCCAAAAATCTGATCCGTTTGCTAACCCGCCTGCTTTTTGTCTGGTTTATCAAGGAAAAGGAACTGGTGCCGGAGCAGTTGTTTGATGTTGAAAAACTCCAAGGCGAATTGCTTAATCAGTTCGATCCGGCCTCCGTAGAAACTTCTTATTACAAGGCCATTTTGCAAAACCTCTTTTTTGCCACGCTGAATCAGACGCAGGGTAAGCGTGAGTTTCGTAAAGATAAACAGCACCATAACGTCACGACCCTCATGCGCTACAAGGACTCTTTCCGCAACCCGGACGCTTTTATTGATCTGCTCGAATCAGTCGTCCCTTTCATGAACGGTGGGTTGTTCGAGTGCTTAGATATGCCGCATCCGACTCTCAAGGGGCGTCAGGGCGGTGCTATAATTTTACATGAAGATGGTTTTTCTGAGCACAAGGACAACGTACTTGAGGTGCCCGACTTTCTTTTCTTTGGAGATGAGCAGGTTGTCGATCTCAGCACGGTTTATGGCGACAAAAAGCGTAAAAAGGAAAAAGTGCGCGGGATAATTCCGATTCTAAACAACTATAAATTCACCATGATTGAAAACACACCCATCGATCAGGAAATCGCTCTCGACCCTGAACTGCTTGGAAAGGTATTTGAAAACCTGCTTGCCTCTTACAACTCCGAAACCAAAACCACTGCTCGCAAACAGACCGGCTCGTTCTACACTCCACGTACCATTGTCGATTACATGGTTGATAAATCGCTCAAATCCCATCTGAAAAAGGAGCTGTGCTCGGCTTGTTCCGAGGTATTGGAAGGGGATGCCGACGAAGGTCTTGAAATCCTCTTTGCCTATACCGAAAAAGAACACGCCTTTACCGTTGTTGAAACATACGCACTTATCAAAGCTATCGATAACTGCAAAATTCTCGATCCCGCTTGTGGTTCCGGCGCTTACCCGATGGGTGTTTTGCACAAACTTGAATTTATTCTTGGCAAGCTGGATAAAAACAATCAGCTTTGGCGCGACCGCCAGATTGAAAAGGTTGATGCTACCATTGCCGTCGCTGAAAAAATTGACGATACCACCATCCGAGAAAGCACCCTTGTTGATCTGGAAGCGCAGAAAGAAGACATCAAAGAGGCATTTGCCAGTAATGAGTTGGGTTATGGCCGTAAGCTCTATCTAATTGAAAACTGTATTTACGGTGTCGATATCCAGGCTATTGCTACGCAGGTCAGTCGTCTACGCTTCTTTATATCTCTCATCGTTGACCAGAAGGTGAATGCCGGGAAGGACAACTTCGGTATTCGTCCACTACCAAATCTGGAAGCAAAGTTCGCTACCGCCGATACCCTGATCCAGATTGAAAAGCCGGATGCGCAGGGAGACTTGTTCGACAATCCAGAAGTCCGGGCACTGGAAAAAGAACTCAAAAAAGTCCGCCATGAAATGTTCGGAGCAAAAACCCCGAAAACCAAGAGAGCTAAACGCAAGCGTGACAAGGAACTGCGCGAAGACATTGCCGAAAAACTCATATCCAACGGTTGGAGTAATACCTCCGCCCGGCAGCTCGCCGGATGGGATCCCTACGACCAAAATGCCAGTTCTTCCTTCTTCGACCCTGAATGGATGTTTGATCTCAAAGGTTTCGACATCGTCATTGGTAATCCGCCATATGTGCAGATTCAAAAATTCTCGAAAGAGCAGAAGAATAGATGGATTAAGCAGAAATTTCAGACTTACGCCGCCACTGCCGACATCTATTGTCTCTTCTATGAACGCGGTGCTCAGTTGCTAAATGAAAGTGGTTACCTTTGCTATATTACCTCCAATAAATGGATGCGAGCGGGCTATGGTGGTAGGCTTCGCACTTTTCTGTCGGGAAGTGTCGATACCACTGATGTGCTCGATTTTGGCATGGCGCAAAACTTTGGTGCTGCCACCACTTACACCAATATTCTTGGTTTTAAAAATTCCAAACCTCGGGGGAAAACCCGTTGCTGCTATGCTTCTGACGACCGTGCCGCCATGGCTGACCCAGAAAGCTATTTCAACCATAACGCCGTTGCCATGCTCGATCTTGACGAAAATGCCTGGGTTGTTATCACGCCCGAACGATACCGCATAAAACAAGCCGTAGAAGCGCAGGGCATCCCGCTTGAAAAGTGGAGCCTGAATATCTATCGCGGTGTTTTGACTGGTTTCAATGATGCCTTTTATCTCACGCAGGAACAGCGCGACGAACTCATTGCCAAAGAACCGCACGCTGTCGATCTTCTAGTCCCGCTTCTGCGTGGACGTTACGTAGGACGTTATGAAACCAAGTGGGATAAAGCATGGATGATTGGAACGTTCCCTAGTTTGGATTTGAATATCGATAAATATCCAAAATTGAAGAAGCACTTAGAAAGGTTTCTTCCTAAGCTGAATCAAACAGGTGAGAGCTTTGTAAGTGAAGATGGTAAAAAGGAGAAAACACGGAAGAAAACAGAAAATGAATGGTTTGAAACTCAGGATTCGATAGGTTATCAAGCCGAATTTCGCAAACCTAAGATCATCTACCCCAACATGACCAAATACCTACCGTTTTATTATGATGAATCGGGTCATTTTTTCATTAACGATAAAGCTTTCATTGTGACCAGCGAGAATGAGTCGTTGCCGTATCTAACGGCGGTGTTAAATTCTTCATTATTCAAGTGTTGTTTCCGCGATATCTTTCCTGAACTGATGGGGAATACCTATGAAGTTCGTAAAGTATTCGTTGACAAAATCCAGATAAAAAAATCAACTGGGATCGATGCAGCGCTATTTGAAAAACTGGTATCGATGGTGCAACTAGGAAAGCGGGAAGGGCTCGACGCTCTCGCTTCTTTTCTCGAAGAGTTAATCGACGCCTGCGTCCTCGAACTCTACTTTCCCGATGAAGCTATGGATAAAAATCTCCTCTTTATGGATGAAATTTCCGCACTGCTGCATGGGGACAATGCTTCTGGTTTCGTTGCTAACAAGGAGGCAGCCGAACGCTTTTTCGCCACCGCTAACGCACCCGAACACCCTATCCGCAATCGTTTATTGCGCTTGACTGCTGATAGCCCTGACCTGTTTGCAGTCATAAAAAACGAAGGGAAAGTTTAAGTGATTGGCTGTCTTCATTCAATCAATATAAAGAACTTTAAAGCATTCAGGGATTTTCAACTCAATCTTGAGGGGCGTCACTTGCTTGTCTATGGTGCAAATGGCTCTGGTAAATCATCACTCTACTGGGCGCTATACACCTTTCTTCAAAGTGCCCAAAAAGACACTTCTGATGTTGCTAAATACTTTGATCTGGTCAATCCTCAAAATTTGCTTAATATCCATGAGCAGGGGGAAGTAACCCCGAAGCCGGGTGCAATTGCCTTGACTTTGCGAAACTTGGCGACAAAGGTTGATACAACCTATCGTATCGACCAGATGGATCATGGCACTAAGGCACAACCGGTGATAACAAAGGGTGATCTTGCCAGCGATTTCATTACCTATCGTTTTTTCTTCGGTTTCTCAGATTTTCGTAATTCGGAGAAATTTAATATCTGGCCATTGTTTGAAAAAGAGATACTACCTTTCTGTGTTAGTACTGGTGGAACAATACCGTTTGAAAGTTGGAACGCTATTAAGGCAGGCAATCCTAACCCTCGTAATCTTGTGGGCTTTGCTGGTTCAGATGCGTACAGTGCATTTAGGAGGAAAGTGGTTGGTTTTGCTACTGTATTACCCGGTATTATTGATTCTATTAGCAGGGAGTCACAAAAATTCTACGACAAATATTTTGCAAAGGATGATCCCGCAAATATTACGCTAAAGTTAGCAGTTACAACTAAGCCGAGCGTTAGTGGGTCTAGTAAAAAGAATTTTAAGTTCACAGAACCGATCATCGAATTCGGAATCCAAATTGATGGGGAAACCATCAACAAGCCACAAACATTTCTGAATGAAGCCAAACTGTCCCAGTTTGCCCTGTCTGTAAGATTTGCTGCATCACTAGTTAACCTGCACGAATCGGATTTGAAACTGCTGGTGCTGGATGATCTGCTGGTCAGCCTTGATCTGAGTAATCGTATGAAAGTAGTTGAGATATTACTTTCAGAAACTTTTGACAATTACCAAAAAATCATCCTTACGCATGATTTGGGCTTTTTCCGAGAGTTCCGGCGAATGATAGGGGATGATGTGGAAAACTGGTGTCTTCGTAGTTTGACGGGTAATGCCAAAGATGGAATCAGGGCAAAGGAAAGTAAAAGTCCAATTGAAAAGGCACGAGATTATATCAACGGGCATGACCTCGAAGAGGCGGCATTTCAACTACGAAAATCTGCTGAAGAGACAGCAAAGCGTTACCGACGATTTGCTATGAAAGATACTCCCTGCCCAGGTGAATTTCATTCGTTAACTGAGGATTTAAAGGCCGCTCGTAACTATTTGCTACAACAACTCCCTTTGATACTCTATCATCAGGCGATTTCGGGTGTTCCTGAAAATCACCGTGACAAAATTATGTGTGCTACAGATGATGATCTGGATGTTGATACCTCCCTTGATGCTACAACCAAGGGGAAGATTAAGTGCCAGAGAAGACGATTACGGCAGTTTCTGACCCAAACACCGTGGCAACATGCGCAAACTATTGAAATTTTGGATGCTGTGATTCGTATGAAAGATAGAGTATTGAACCCTGCGGCTCATTGGGGTGATGCCCCCCTTTATGAGGCAGAGTTACGGAAAGCATTTACTCTAATTGAACGACTTGAAACGTGTTTGAAATAAACGCAGTAGAATTATGGGGGGGGCAGTATGGGTGAAACTTTTAACGTATATTACGATGAGTCTGGTGCTTGAGAATAGCCAATACAAAGATTTGTTTTCTGATTGTTTAGCGAGAGGGCAGGGTCTTGTACCGCTCTTGAGGTATTGTTGCGCCAGTTCAATTTTGAGTGGAGATATTTATGAAAATTAAATTAAAAAATTTGGGAGCCTTAAAGCTGGCAGAGTTTGAGCTTGGTGACCTAACGATTGTTTGCGGAGGGAATAATACGGGTAAAACATACGCAACGTATGCTCTTTATGGATTCCTTGTTTTTTGGAGAGATGTGTATTCTATCCCTGTTCCTTCCCACTACATAGATGCATTGTTGAGCAATGGAAGTGTTCGTCTTCCATTGCAAGATTTTATAATGCGACGCAATGAGTTTCTAAAACAAGCTTCAGAACAATATTCTAAATCGCTCGCCTTTGTTTTTGCCGCCAATAAAAAGAATTTTGAAAATACCGAGGTACACTTTGAACTCGATGCGCCAAATGAGTGCCCGAGCAGTGAGTTTTTACGTCAGTTCGGAACGTCTAAAAAACAAATTTTTTCAGTTATAAAAGCAAAGAATTCTAGCGAACTTGAGGTGACCTTATTAGTGCAAACTGGTGAAGAGGAGCTCGATCCAAAAGGAATTCATCAAATCATTGGGGATGCTTTACAGGATGTTTTATTTGGACATCTTTTCCCTAGGCCATTTATTGCCAGTGCGGAACGTACCGGTGCAGCTATTTTTAGAAAAGAATTGAATTTTGCCAGAAACAGGCTGTTGGAAGAAGTTGGGTCGATGGATCAGGATCTAAACCCGTTTCAATTAATCAATAAAGTTTATTCGGATTATGCTATGCCCGTTAAGCATAATGTTGATTTTGCCCGACAAATTGAAGATGTCGCAAAAAAAGAAAGTTTTATTGCGCACGATCATCCTGCATTATTAGAGCAGTTTTCGGAGATTATAGGAGGAAGCTACAAGGTTACAAGTAATGACGAACTCTATTTTGTCCCTGATGGAAACCGTCGTATCCGTTTAACCATGGATGAAAGTTCAAGTGCAGTAAGATCTATGTTGGATATTGGTTTTTATTTGAAGCACGTTGCGAAAACAGGGGATCTTCTTATTGTTGATGAACCTGAATTAAATTTACATCCTGAAAATCAACGGCGTGTGGCTCGTTTGTTTGCCCGTTTGGTTAATATTGGCGTGAATGTTTACTTGACCACTCATAGTGATTACATCATTAAAGAATTAAATACGGTGATCATGATGAGTAATTCATCAACTCTTATTCGAGGAATTCGGGTTGAGGAGGGCTACGTTGAGGAAGAGTTGTTAACAAGCGATCAAGTGAGGGTTTATATCGCCGAAAAACAGCTGTTGTTGTTAGACGGTAACAAAAAAAGAACCCCGTGTCAGACACTGGTTCCAGCTGATGTCGATTCTGAATTGGGCATAGAAGCTCGAAGCTTTGATACAACAATCGATGAGATGAACCGCATACAGGAAGCCCTTTATTTTACAATGGAGGGTGAAGATGTGTGATAGAGAAGTTTTGAAGACACTTTTTAATAGTAGCCTACTTGGTGTGGTCGGGACGAAGTCTGGTAGAAATTTTGTTAAACTCAAAGAGTCTGATTCTGGGGCGAAACTCAAAAATGTTGATATTTTTGATGTTGCAACAGATTCAGTATTGGTGAATTTGGATAGAAGTGATCCTTCGAGCTCATTGTTTGTGAAATCGGAGGGAAAACGGAAACGATGTGATTATCTTCTGATTACCGAAGTGAATGATGAAAAGTATATTTTCTTTATCGAGTTGAAATCTGGGAAAATCTCAAGGTACATTGGTCAGCAGTTTAAGGGTGCAGAGTGTATTGTTGATTACTGTGATTCTACCCTGAGCCGGTTTCATGAGATTGATGCTTTTTTCAAAGGATACAAGAAGCGTTTTATTTGTTTTTATAAACCACTGATTTCAAAGAAGCCAACACGATTATTCAAGCCAAATCCACTGCATTCAAGACCTGAAAATATGTGGAAATATCCTAGTCCACATAATCCGTCTATTAAACAGTTAATCTGAGTTTCTTTTAAAATATGGGGGGGGAATTGAACAGGAATTTTACTGTTCCACTCAAGCTTAGGGGCGTTGAAATCGGATCGGATGGAAGGCGTTATGGCTTGTTTAGCCTTGACAGTGACCAAAGGAATAGGCTAGTAATTTTGGTTTGCTTAGGGATGGTTTGTTCGGGTAATATCTCCATCCCCTTCTTTTGACTTTTTTCCGTATTCTACGATGTTGGTGGTTTTCTCGGAGGTTTTATTGTGACATTTCAAGATTTGATTTTGTCGTTACAGAATTATTGG
>NBLX01000004.1 GCA_002084705.1 Desulfobacteraceae bacterium 4572_35.1 | reverse complement strand
AGCTCTGTTGCGCCGATGATACTGCATGGGAGACTATGTGGGAAAGTAGGTCGCCGCCGAATTTTTACCGAAAAAGGATCCACAGCAGTGGATCCTTTTTTATTTTGTAAAATCCTCGAATATCCCCAAATCTTGGGGCATACTGAAGAGCAAGATAATCCTATTATTTATTAATATCAATGCCGTAATTTTTTATTTTACGGTGCAGGTTTGATCTTTCGATAGAGATTGCCTCTGCTGTTTTAGATACATTCCAGTCATTTTCTGCCAGTTTGTTGCGGATAAATTCCCGTTCAAATTCCTCTTTTGCTTCTTTGTAATTGTCGGTTGTATTACTTGTGCAAATAGTGAAATCTTTTTCTTTCAGGTTTCTCATTTCTGCTGGCAAGGATTTTTCCGTTATTACGTTGCCTGGGGTCATAATGACCAGTCGTTCGATGAGGTTTTTTAACTCACGGACATTGCCTGGCCAATGGTAATGCTGCATGATTTCTAGTGCGGATGGGTCGAAGATTTTGCTCTCGGTATTTTCCTTTTCGCAATATGACTTAAGGAAATGTTCACTCAATGTCGGGATATCTTCTTTCCGTTTTCGCAGGGGCGGAACCTGAAAAGGGAGGACGTTAAGTCGATAAAAGAGATCCTCGCGAAAATTACCATTTTGTATCTCTTCTTCCAGGCTTTTGTTTGTTGCGGCTATAACCCGTACGTCTACTTCTATTGTTTTTTGTCCACCTACCCGTTCAAATTTATGCTCCTGTAGGATTCGTAAGATTTTCGCCTGGGTTTTCAGGCTCATATCCCCAATTTCATCCAGAAATAGTGTGCCCTCGTTGGCCAGATCAAATTTCCCTTTGCGTTTGTTGGTTGCGCCGGTGAATGCCCCTTTTTCATGGCCGAATAATTCTGATTCAATTAGATCTTCAGGTATTGCTGCACAGTTTACCTCTATAAATGGTTTGTTACTCCGTTTTGACAGGCGGTGTATAGCATGAGCTACAAGTTCTTTTCCAGTGCCATTTTCTCCCGTGATGAGTACCCATCCCGAGGTAGGTGCGGCTATATTGATCTGTTGTTTTAATTCACGGATTACTGGGCTATCTCCTATTATTTCATAATCTCTGGATATTTTAGCTTTTAGGCTCTTGTTTTCTTCAACTAAGTCGTGCACCTTTAAGCCGTTTTGTATACATAAAAGAAGTTTATCCAGCGAAAGAGGTTTTTCTATGAAATCGTAAGCTCCGAGCTTGGTAGCTGTTACCGCTGTTTCAATGGTTGCGTGACCACTCATCATAATTATTTGTAGATCTTGGTAGATTGAGCGTAATTTTTTCAGGGTGTCAATGCCGTCCATGCCAGGCATCCAGATGTCCAACAGAACTAAGTCGGGTTTTTCCTCTTGTGCTGCGAGGATCCCTTCTGTGCCATTTTCTGCGCTGCGTGTAGAAAATCCTTCATCTTGTAGGATTCCCATTAGACTTTCGCGAATGTTTTTTTCATCGTCTATGATAAGGATTTGTTTCATGGTCTCCTCTTAGGGCTATTTTTCGTGCTCATTTAGCTATACTGTGAACCTGTACCTAAGTTTATAGGTAGTTCAATTATTATTTTGGTTCCGTATGGATGACTGTTTTTTACTCTGATATAGCCATTGTGGTCGGAAATAATTGTTGCGACAATCGCCAGACCTAATCCGGTGCCGGTGCTCTTGGTTGAAAAATATGGTTCAAACAGTCGCGGTTTATCTTCATCGTTGATCCCACATCCATTATCACTGACGGTTAAGGTGACCATTTGTAGCTCTTCAATAATGTCGGTATTAATGGATATTTCTCCTTTCCTGTCCACCTCTTCGACGGCATGTATGGCATTGTCTAGTAAGTTTATTATTACCCTTTTAATTTGTTCTCTATCTAGTTTCATAGATGGCAGTTGTTGATGTTGATCAAAGTTGAAGGTGATATCTCTATGCCCCTGTTGGTATAATACTAATGTTTCATTGATTATATTGTTCAAATCTTGGTCAGAAGGGTTGCTCGCTGGCATGCGGGCAAAACTTGAGAACTCATTTACCAAGTTCTTTAAATCATCAACTTGGGTGACAATCATTTTGGTACATTCGTCAAAAATATCATCGTTAGTAGAAAATTGTGCCAGATATCTGCGGCGTAAACGCTGAGCTGATAGCTGAATCGGAGTGAGTGGATTTTTGATCTCGTGGGCAATTCTACGGGCAACTTCACGCCACGCAGCCATTCGTTGGGCTTTTTGTAGCTGGGTTAAGTCATCGAAAACAATAACAGTGCCCATGAATTGCTTGTTTTCGTCAAGTAGGCTGGTGATGTTGAGAAGGAGGGTGAGCTGTTGTCCCTGCACGCTAAGTGATATTTGGCGGCGGATTGATTCCTTTCCTGAGCGCAGAAGCTCCACAAGAAATCCCTTGATTATATGTAGCTGTTCAGCGTTGACAACTTCACGATAGTTTTTAGTTAATACATTGTTAGCTTTTATTTTCAGCATATTTTCTGCAGACTTGTTGATTGTAGTTATAATGCCCTCGCTGTCTAGAGATATGACTCCAGCGGTAACGTTTTTTAAGACAATCTCCATGTAGCGGCGACGTTGATCAAGTTCAATATTAGAATTCTGCAGTTCATTGTGTGCATGATGTATTCTGGCTTTTTCTTGGCGTAATTCTGTTGTCATCTTATCAAATGCGTCGATTAAAACACCAAGTTCGTCATTGCTAGGAGCTGGCAATATTACATCAAGGTTGTCAGTGCCAATTTTTTTTGTGGCAATTACCAATTCTTGCAGTGGCACTGTGATGCTGCGAGCCAATCTGAAACCAAACCAGGTGGCAAGGAAGATTATAACTAAAGCAATAAGGAGCAGAATTGCAATATAGCTTTGCTTAACCTTGCCCTTGAGTTGTTGTGCAGACTTGTATTGTTGATATGATGATGAGATCTCCTGCATCTTGCTAACCAGTGAGTAGGGGACGTGATAGTTAACTACGACTACCCCGACAATATCTTTTGCATTCCAGTTAGATCTTACAGGGACAATGCCTCGTATCAGGTCGGCTTTCCCTGTTGGAGTTATCCGTGTTAAGCGTTTGCCATGCAATGCTTCTTGAATTACATCAGAGGTTGGGTTGGTAAACTCAGCTAGTGGAACTGCCGGATTTGAAACCCGAACCAATTCCTCGTGTGTCGATGAGAAAACTTCAACAATCCCTAAGTTGTATTCTTTTTGTTTGTCGCTGATCAAGGTACGTAGATTTGCTAATTGATCCTCGTTTAATAGTTTGTTGTTTTTTATCCGTGTTGCCAATTGGTCAGCATAATAGAGGGCGTTAGTGGCAGAATTCTTGTAGTACGTCTGGGCGACAGCCAAAGACTCTGTTAATGAATTTTCAATTTCTGTGTTAAACCAATTGTTTATTGACTTTGTGATGAAGGCTGCCGAGGCAAAAAATAGCAACATGGTGGGGATTAACGATAATGAAACAAAGGTAAGAACCAGTTTAGATCGTAGTTTGGCTCCGGGAATGTTTTTTTTACGTTCTAAAATTAGTTTAAAAAGGTTGCGAATAATAAGAAATAAAAACAGAATAATGAGCAGAATATTGATGTTGATTAGCGCCAGTACCATGATGTTATCGGACAAATGTACCTGTGACGCTTGCTGATATAGCTGCTTTTCAAAAAAAGGGAAGGCGGCAATGAGTGCAACTATGACAAGGATGAGGATCCATTCACGGCGGCGTTTGCGTATTTCTGGTTGTTTGTTTGTGTTGGGCATATTTGTTGTGTGGGAACAGTGTTTATAGATGTCCCATCTTTGCATGGATTTAATATTGGTGCAATGCTCAATAAAAAAGGCAACCTATGGTTGCCTTAGTAGGAAAATATATACTTGTTGCGATGCTTTTATGATTTTGCCCAAGCAAAATCTGGTTGCAATTGCTGAACGGGAAGCTTAATTGCTTCATTGAGGTCGGCTTCCGAGAACTCTACTATCCGCCAACTGTCAGGGGTGGCCAGAATTTTTTCAACCATTTTGTGATTTAGGTCATGACCGGATTTGTCTGATTTGATGTGACCGAGAATATTATAACCTAACAGGCTGAAATCACCGATGGTGTCGAGGATTTTGTGCCGAACAAATTCATCGTGGTAGCGCAGTCCTTCTGGATTAATAATTTTGTCTTTGCCGATCACAACAGCATTCTGCAGAGAACCACCACGAGCCAGACCGATCGATTTTAAATATTCGACCTCTTCATAAAAACCAAAAGTACGTGCTGAGGCAACCTCTTGGCGCAGAGATTCTGGTGTTAGGTTGACTGAACGATGTTGTTCCCGTACACAAGGGTGATTAAAGGAGAGACTGAAGCTTATTTTGAAAAAGCGCGAAGGGATTATGCTGATCTGTTTGTCTCCCTCAACTAGCTTAATCGGTTTGTTTATTACCAGCATTTTGCGGCTGGTATTCAGGCGCGATACACCTGTTTTTTGTAGTAAATTTATGAATGGAGCAGCGCTGCCATCCATTATTGGTACCTCTGGTCCGTCGATGTAAACATGGAGGTTGTCGATATGGCAGGCAGTTAATGCGGCCATAAAGTGTTCAATTGTTGATACGCTCACGTTGTTAGCACCGATAACGGTTGCCATTTTAGTATCAACTACGTTGGCAGAGGTGGCTTTTATGGATTGAGTGTGTTCTCCGTCGGTTTTGTGAAAGATGACCCCGGTGTTCGCAGGGGCAGGGTGTAAGCGCATGGTAATGTTGTTGCCGGTGTGTAGCCCTATGCCGCTTATTTTACTGGGTTTGCTGATTGTGCATTGACAGATCATGAAATTTTAACCTCATCTTTTGTTGTAGTTTTTATCCGTATGTCAGCGAGCTTTATTGTATGAGGGCTTAGTTTGCACAATGCGTGCCAGCATTGTGCATGCGTAGAACTTGTTGAAATTGTGGGGGTTTTATGATTGTGGTAGATTAGATGCTGTAGTGTTGTTGCAAGATTGTTGTGGTGTTAAAGCCACAATTTAGTTAGAGGCGACCTGAACGTAAAATCCCTATTGCCAGCCACAGACCAAGAGCCCCGGCTATAGTGTAGCCAAGCATCCCTAATGCTGGAATACCGAAAATGTGTGGTCCGCTGTCCGCTTGCATGATTATAGATGAGCCGATAATCAGTGATCCTATTATAAAGCTGAATGAGATGCGGTTGCTGGATTTGTCCAGATCACAAATGACTTTTTCTAGCCCACGATGTTCTAGGTCTATCTTGAAATTGTTGTTGTTTACCTGATACAAAAGTTCTTTTATGTCGCGGGGCAGGGTTTTTGCTAAATCGGCGTAGGCATGTACTATTAGCCCCAATTCTTTTTGTATCTTTGCCCCAGAAATCCTTTGTTTGATCAATTCGGTGGCAGCCGGTTCAATGTGTTCGATTATGTTGAAATCTGGGTCTAGCTGCCGTCCAATGCCCTCGATGGTTATTATAGCCTTTGCCAATAACATCAAATCAGATGGAAACTTGATGTGATGTTTTTTCATCATATAGATGAATTCATTGATTAGTTTGCTGGAATTTATTCTAGATAACGGAACTTGATAGTAGTCGTCTATAAACTCAGTTATATCCCGTTTTAATGCAGCAATGTTGATCTCTTTGTGCTTTTCTCGTGCGGTTAGCATTACCGCGGCTATCCGTTCGGTATCCCGCCGGTAGATGCCCAACAATAAATCAGATAATTGTTGTTTAAGATCATCGCTGATGCTGCCCACCATACCTAAATCCAGAAAGCAGATGGTTTCCGGACCGACAACCATGACGTTTCCCGGATGGGGGTCGCCATGAAACAGACCATGGCTGAGAAATTGTTCCTGAAAAGCCTGAGCACCGATGTCTGCTATATGCTGCAGGTTATAACCGGCATTTTCCAGTTGTTTTGTTTCTGAGATCTTGATGCCATCAACAAATTCCATGGTTAAAATGGCTTCAGTGCTGTACTCCCAGAAGATTTGTGGAATGTATACATGATCGTTGTCGGTAAAGTTGCTACGAAAACGTCCAAAGGTGTGTCCTTCTTTGGTGAAATCCAGTTCACGGTAGATGGTGCGATTAAATTCCTGGACTATTTCACTTGGTGAACACAGGTTGCCAAGGCCACCGTGTTTTTCTAGCAGCATAGCTAAAGCACGCAAAATATCGAGATCTGTTTCGATGATCTTTTCTATCCCCGGACGGCGCACTTTTATCGCAACTTCTGTTCCGTCATGTAGCGAGGCTTTATGGACTTGAGCGATGGATGCCGCTGCAACCGGTTGGGGATAGAATTTATCAAACAGTTCGCTGGCAGGGGCGCCTAATTCTTTTTTTATCTGTTTTTCGACTTCAGCAGCACTGAAAGGTGGAACTTCGTTTTGAAGTTTTCTCAGTTCAAGCAGATACGCATCAGGGAGAATATCGGGACGGGCTGAGAGCATCTGTCCGAGTTTAATGAATGTTGGTCCCAGCTTTTCCATGACCATGCGCAAACGCACCGGTGCTGGCAGGCGCTCAATATGTTTCGCCTCCGGATTGCGGGTTATTATGCGTTTACCCATTTCCAGATAATAATCCAGATTAAGTTGCTCTATTATCTGACCAAAACCGTGAGTAACCAATACTCCTAGCACTTCGCGGTAACGATTGAGTGAGCGCAGGTTTCTATTGATATTTATCAGTGGTAACACTGCTCCGCTATTGTTGTGCCAGAATGGCTTGTTCCAGCGTTGCCACCCGATCTTTTAGTTTGTCGAATTCCTGATTGGAGACTAATCCAATACGTTCGCATGCCTTCAATACTTCTTGAGTTGCTTGTTCTTCCAATGCGCTTTGGCGGTCGGATACTTTGGCTTGGAGTTTGTCTATAAGCTCCTTACCTTCCTCTTCGCTGAGGTCAAAACGCTGCTTGAGTTCATTGGCAAGATCTTCAGCTTTTCTTTGGGTGAGGGACGCAGCACCTAAAGCTGTTAAAAGAGTTTTTTCAACAATTTCGAGCATGAATGTTCTCCTTTTTTTGCTTGAGTTAGTAATAAAGTCAACGTGAATAATAACATGTTGTGCTCAGGATTCAAACGGTTAGCGATGCTGGTAGCGCCATTGCCATCTATGTGCAGAAAAACAGAAGAAGAAACGAAAGAGATTGAGATGTAAATAGGGGATTAAGGGGTGGTTGATATATACTATTTGCGCTCAGATTGCAGCAATATGCCGAAACGCTTCAAGATGCTTTCTGTTTGTTTGCGCGGAGGCAATTCAAGAGCATCCCAGGTTTTGGTAAACAGCCGATTTGCGGCTTTGTTTTGTTGCAGCGCTGCGTGGGTTGAGCGCCATATGGTGTTGTGTAGCTTGGCTAAGTCATTAAGATAGCGGGTAACAATGGTGGTAACAATGATGGTGTCTTTAGGCAGCTTAAATTCGTTGCCACAATATGATGCAAGAACTATGGCGAAGGCTAAAAACTCGTTGTCGACGGTCAATTTTGCCGCATCTGCGCCAAGTGAAGCATTGTTAAGTTGGAAGCTCCCCATGAATTCAGTGCCAATCTGCCAATGCCCATCATTGTTAGGGTAGCTAACTAATTGTGGTCGATAGAAATCGTACAGGTATTGATCGGGGAAGCAGGGGATTCCATCGCTCTTTATTGAGTGTGCTATTTGCTCAATTAATTGTTTATATGCAATCTTCCGGCGTGATCTGTCCTTTTTATCAGTTGTCTTGCTGTCGTTTTTTTTATCCGTTACTGTTGATATTGCATAGTTAAGTTTAGTGGTGGTTTCAACCGTGTTGTCGTGAGCCTTTATCCCGTTGATACGCACAGTGATGTTTTGGCATAAATCAACGTTGTGCAGGGTGAAATTGTCCTGTAGCAACTTGAACAGCGTAGCACTGAAAGGGCTGGATAATAACTGAGTTGGTACTGTTAAGTCTAATTTGCTGCCTGCCGAACATGCCCCGAGTAAGTAGATAAATTCATATGCCCAAATTGGTGTAGAGCGAGGAAGGGAAAAGTTTATTCCTGGCCATACTAGGCGGATATTGGTTAACCAATTGTTGCGATAGCTTGTCTCTGGGGTTTGTGTATCGAAAAGTATGCCATTTATCGCTGTAGCTTGGGGCTCTTTTTTTATAGCGAAGACAGTTGAGCTGTATTGGTCGGCCTTGGACCATCCCAACAGTTCACACAACAACTGCTTATAGACCAGACGTACTGGCAGATCAATTTCAATAAATTTGTTGTTCTTTGTTTTTGTTGTGCGGATTGTGTTGCTGTAAATAGATGTGTCAACGTTAATGGCTTGAGCTGTTGGTGTGTCAGCACCGAGGGGATCGGAGTGCAACAGTAATTGCTGTACTAGTTTGCTGGCTCTTTTTCTGTTTTCGAAGAGCGCAACTTGCCCTAGTCGGTGCAGTAGATGATGTAAGATGATAGCGCTACGTTCGTCTAATTGTGGTTCGTTTGTAGTCGGATTAAGATGGCTGAACTGCTCAGAAGCCAAGCTGTTTACGCAGTAAGCCAGAGCATGATCCAGATTGTCTGGTTGCAGATTGTGGGGCATTAGATCGCTGTATTCCAGAACAAAGATGCGTGCTATGCAGAGGTTGACCTTGTGCCGTGCCAGACTTTGCAGCTGAAGTGGGTTCGACTTGTACCCCTTAAGGCGCAGATGATTGCTTAGGGTTGCCTGTGCTTTGGTTGCCAGCGCTAAGCACAAATTGGTTAAGTGCCAGTAGGATAATTTCTGCGGTGGACAGGTGCCAAGAACTGCCAAGGTACGAAATTGATTCATTGTTTGAATCAGAGTGTCTTCAAATAGATCTATTTTTTGCCCATTGTCTGCATCATCGTTCGTACCTGGAGATGTAATTTCATTGCATGGAGTTAGTGTTTTTGCTTCCCAGAATACAATTTTACTGGAACTCCAAGTGGCAAAGTAACTTACACCCAAAGCGTGGGCGCATGCCTGGGCATCGTTTAAAACCAAGCTGTCTTCGTCTACGCACAGAACAAACCCTCCGGCGACAAAGCTATCCTTATTGATCCAGAACACCAGATCCGGAAACTGGATGCCGCTGCGGCTTATTATTCTAGGGCGGATTTGAGTCTTGCGAAATGGTGAAGTGCCCGAGGCGATATGCTTTGTAGCCAACAGTGACAGTTGGCGCAAAAAACTGCTGTGTGTGTTGTTGTCCATTTAGTGGTCGTCAGTCAATTGTTGTTATTGCTGTCAAACATTGTTGATTGAGCATGTGGTTTGGTGTGGTGAAAATGTTGATACGCCAGTTCCGTAACCATTCGTCCCCGTGGGGTGCGGTTTATATAACCTTGCTGGAGCAGGAATGGCTCGATAACCTCTTCAATAGTATCTTTTTCTTCGCCTATAGCTGCCGCCAGAGTGTCAAGCCCAACGGGACCACCACCGAATTTGTCGATAATGGTCTTAAGCATCAGGCAATCCATGTGGTCGAAACCACTGTGGTCAACCTCAAGACGGGTAAGAGCTGTGTCGGCTATGGTGGCGCAGATATGGCTGTCATGTTCGATTTGGGCAAAATCACGTACTCGTCGCAACAGACGGTTGGCGATACGTGGTGTTCCTCGACTGCGGCGGGCAATTTCAAGAGCTCCGTCACTGTTGATTGGAGTTTTGAGGATGTCAGCGCTGCGCTGAACAATTGTTGCCAGTTCCTCCACGGTATAAAATTGTAGCCGCGACAATATTCCGAAACGGTCGCGCAGTGGTGACGACAGCAACCCGGCGCGCGTTGTTGCCCCTACCAGGGTGAAGTGGGGGATGTCGAGTTTTATGGTGCGTGCCGATGGCCCTTGTCCAATGACGATATCAATCTGGAAATCCTCCATGGCAGGGTAGAGTATCTCCTCCACCACTGGCGACAATCGATGTATTTCATCAATAAACAGCACGTCCCCATCTTCAAGGTTGGTGAGGATCGCGGCTAGGTCACCAGCTTTCTCGATAACGGGACCCGAGGTGCTTTTTATGCTGACCCCCATCTCACTGGCGATGATGTTGGCAAGCGTCGTTTTACCCAGACCCGGCGGACCATAAAATAAAACATGATCCAGAACTTCGCTACGCTGTAACGCTGCGCGCATAAATATGTGCAGGTTTTCTTTGATTTTTTCCTGACCGATATATTCTGCCAGAGAGCGTGGACGCAATGGGTTGTCTTTGTTGCCATCATCGGCGCAAATGTCTGGTGATATCAAGCGCTCGCTCATATGTTAATGCCCTGTAGAATCATCGAATAAGGTGTTTTAGTGTGGCTTTAAGTATTGTTTCCATACTGTCATCGGCACTTATGGTCGTTTTGGCGATGGCTGCTGCTGCTTGCTTCTCTTTGTAGCCTAAATTAATAAGGGCCGACAGAATGTCATCACTGCTGTCGTTGTTGTAGGTGATTTGTTGCTCTGAGTTCAGCTCTTCTGTGTTGGATAGTTTGCCAATTTTATCACGCAATTCGAGTACCAGACGTTGTGCAGTTTTTTTGCCTATCCCCGGCAGGGTAGCTAAACGCTTGGCATCCCCGTTTGTGAGTGCAGCATGCAAATCGGTGCAGGACATGTGGGAGAGGATGTTAAGCGCAACCTTGGGGCCTATTCCCGAAATTGACAACAGCAGGATAAACATCTCTTTTTCAAGTAGTGTTAAAAACCCGAATAATAGCAGGCTGTCTTCGCGTACGTGGGTATAGATGTGCAGCGTTGTGTTGCCCTCGTCTGGAAGGCTATAAAAGCTGGATAGGGGGATGGCAACCTGATATCCAACTCCGTTGACGTCAAGGATGATCCGCTCGGTTGTTTTGCTGGCCAGTTGGCCGGTTAACAGGGCTATCATCGACGCTCTCCCTTTTTGCCTGCTTTTTGTTTGGCGATAGCTTGTTGCAGACGCCCCGAAAGATGGCAGCTGTTAGCGTGGCAAATTGCAACGGCCAGCGCATCCGAGGCGTCCTCTTGAGCGATCTCCGGCAGTTTCATTAATGCTTTCACCATCTGCTGTACCTGCGCTTTTCCGGCTTTGCCATAACCAACAACGGCACTTTTAACCTGTAACGCGCTGTATTCGGCAACTGGTAGCTGGGCATTTACGCTGGCTACGATAGCCGCACCCCGTGCCTGCCCCAGTTTCAGGGCAGACATGGCGTTTTTTGCCATAAATATTTGCTCAATTGCCATTTCATCCGGCTGATATTTATCGATTATTTCCACCAGACCATCATGAATAATTTTCAGACGGTGTGGCAGTTCATCCGTACTGTGGGTATAGATGGCACCATTATCAACGTGGCGAAGTCTGTTGCCAGATTTTTCTATTATTGCATAGCCGGTGATCCTGGTGCCGGGGTCAATGCCCAAAATGCGCATATGGTGTAATTATCCGAGGAGCTCGGCCATAACCTCATCACTGAAATCGGCATTGGTGTAAACATTTTGGACATCATCGTTGTCTTCAAGTTTTTCCATCAATTTAAGCATCTGATCTGCCTTTCTGATGTCGAGATCAACTTGGTTTTGAGGTAGCATGATGAGTTCCGCAGAGGTGAATTCGAGACCTTTTTCTACCAAGGCATCGCGTACGCAGATGAAGTCTCCCGGCGCAGTGATTACCTCGTAGTTTTCACCCTCGTCTTTAACATCTTCAGCCCCGTTTTCCAGAGCGATTTCAAATATCGTATCGAAATCAACATCGTTGCTGAAGGTGATTATTCCCTTGCGGTTAAATAGGAAGGATACCGATCCATCAACGCCGAGGCTGCCATTATGCTTTGTGAAGCAGTGGCGTACATCAGCTACGGTGCGGGTGCGATTGTCGGTCAATATTTCAACAAGCACAGCTACGCCGCCGGGACCGTAACCCTCCATAGTTCCCTCTTCATAATTAACACCATCGAGATCACCAGTTCCCTTTTTTATCGCACGCTCAATGGTGTCTTTAGGCATGTTGCCAGCCTTGGCTTTGTCTACAGCAGTGCGCAGTCGTGGGTTAGCCTCAAGGTCACCGCCACCAATTCTGGCTGCAATAGTTATTTCCTTGATTAATTTGGTAAAAACTTTGCCACGTTTTGCATCCTGAGCACCTTTGCGATGTTTTATGTTGGCCCACTTGCTATGTCCAGACATTGCCGCCTCCCGGGTTTTGTAATTAATAATTATTGTTAAATCGATATTAAAAAGGATGTTTTAGAAAAATCGGCTGAATATAACATGAAGAGAAAAGCGGCGGCAAGGGCAATGTCGCCCCCCCAAATCCGCGATAGGCTTTAACAATCTCATCCAATCGCTACAAAACGGCATTTTGTAGTTTGAAATTCAGACAACAAAACAACGACATCTTATCCCAAATATAGGTTAATATCGTCCAAAACCTTGGAGCAGTGAAACTGCAAAGCTCTGCATGGAAGATGAATGTTGGTGACCACTCGATTCTGGATATTGGTCAGTGCCAGGAGACTGTTTCGCAGATAGTTATTTAGCTTTTTTGACCTGTGGTGTAAAAAGCCATCTATATCGTTTTTGCGAGACCACCATTTATTCGTTTTGTTCTAAATTTTCTACCACTTTCTGGAGAAAACGATGAATGGTTGCCGATTTTTCCTTGCAGTATAAGACTTTTTCATTTCTAATGATCGAAATTATTAAATCGACAGGAGATTAGAGGAAGATGGTGCAAAACCATCGCGGACCCGCCACTGTGACCGGAAGTTATTTCGGAAGTCAGATACTCTTTCCCTTAAAGTCAAAACCATCTGAATTTCGCGGAGTATGAATTCGGGTGGTCATATCCATGGATAATATACGGTATCCCGGAGCTTTTGTATTTGCTCCGGGATTTTTTTTATGATGGCGCCGCAAAAAGTCCGCCACCTGCGTTGTAGTGTATGTTTAATCTGTAGAGACGTTGCATGCAACGTCTGTCTCTACGTATGCCTTCACCCTAGATCAACCACTACGCCTTGGGGTACGAAGTTTTTTACTTAGCTATCTATCTCGTTTTTGCGAGACCATCTTTTATGATTTGAAAGGATAACAGGATGGATGTGTTGAATAAAACACTCGCCTCAATTTCAGGACAGAACCAAGAGGCAAGGGCTCAGGCAAAGGATAGGCTTGATCAGTTGATTATGCCACACTGGGCTTTGGGCAAACTGATGGATCTTGCCCTCGACTTAGCAGGGATTTGTGGGACAATAACACCTGATGTTAAGCGGAAAATGATTGTTGTTATGGCGGGTGATCATGGTATTGCCGATGTGGGAGTCAGTTTGTTTCCTAAAGAGGTGACGGTAGAGATGGTGCGTGGTTTTGTTGCTGGAGTTGCCGGAATCAATGTTCTGGCTAAACAAGCTGGGGCGCATGTCAAGGTTGTTGATATTGGCGTCGCCGGTGATTTGTCTGATTTGATCACAGAGAATGCCATTATCGATCGCAAAATTGCGCCAGGCACAAACAGTTTTGCTGATGGTGCTGCCATGACTAGAGAACAGGCAGTTTGTGCCATTGAAGCGGGGATTTGTGTTGCAAATGAGTTTGCTGATGAAGTTGATCTTTTTGGCACCGGTGACATGGGCATCGGCAATACTTCCCCCAGTAGTGCTATGATTGCTACCTTTTGCGGCTTGCCGGTCGCTGAAATGGTAGGTCGCGGGACAGGTCTTGATGATGCTCAGCTGAAAAATAAAATAGCGATTTTGGGAAAAGGTCTGGCGTTTAATCAACCCGATGCAGCTGACCCTATTGATGTTGTAAGCAAGGTGGGTGGCTATGAAATTGCTGGAATTGCCGGTTTGATTCTCGGAGCAGCTGCGTTGAAAAAGCCGATTGTTGTCGATGGTTTTATCTCAACAGCGGGGGCGGTTGTTGCCGGTCGTCTTGCGCCAGCGAGTAAGGAATACATGATCTGTGCGCATAAGAGTGTCGAAAGAGGGCATATGGCTGCCCTTGCCGATCTGGGCAAGGAACCGCTGCTTGATCTGCAGTTCCGTTTGGGTGAGGGGACTGGAGCTGCAGTTGCCATGAATCTGGTTGAAGGTGCCGTGGCTATTCTTACCGAGATGGCAACTTTCAGTGAGGCTGCCGTTACCGAGGCAAATCAGTAGCGTTAAGGGGACGAGTTTGTTGGCAATGAATTGTCACGTAACTCCATAATATAGCATGAATTTGAAACCATTTTTTTCAGCATTACGCTTTCTCACCATTGTCCCGATTCCCGAATCGTGGTGTGGTGATGAAGATGATTTTTATCGCAGCCCCGACTGGTATCCGCTGGTCGGCTTATGCCTTGGTTTGTTTTTGGTGCTACTTGACATGGTGCTGCGCTGGTTGTTGCCGCTTTCTGTTGTCAACGTGCTGCTGCTGGTTGCGATGATAGCGGTTTCAGGGGCGCTCCATCTCGATGGTCTTGCCGATAGCGCCGACGCTTTTTTTAGCAGCCGGGGTCGTGAACAAATGTTGGAGATCATGAAAGACAGTCGCTCGGGGCCGATGGGGGTCACGGCGATTGTTTTGGTTTTACTGCTGAAATTGATGCTGCTGATTGCGTTGCCCTCTGCATGGCGTTGGCAGGTGCTTCTTTTGATGCCGTTGTGCGGTCGTTGCTCTTTGGCGCTGGTTAGTAGCTGGCTCCCTTATTCTCGCCATAGCGGAACAGCAAAATTTAGCGAGAAACAGAAAAATAGTTTCCGTTTGCCGATCTCCTTGGCGGTTATGTTGTTTGTGGCGTTTATTCTTATGGGTTGGTCGGCTGGCGTTGTTGTTTTTGGATTCGTGGTCGTTTCGATCTGGTTACTGGGTCGTTACAGCCGTCGGAAAATTGGTGGTTTTACCGGAGATACCTTGGGGGCAACCTGTGAGCTTGTTGAAATGGTGCCGCTTCTTGCTGTGGTGGTGCTGGTCCATATGGGGTGGATGTGATGACAGCTATTCAGAAACACGGCGGTAATTTACGTTGGGCAAGTGAAGAAAGTGGAATCCCTCAAGGGGAGTTGCTAGACTTTTCCGCTAGTATCAATCCCCGTGGTTTTCCCGATTGGTTGCGTCCTCTGATTAGCTCTCAAATAAGCAACCTGGCTCACTACCCAGACCCCAATGCCGCGGGGTTGATAGAAGCCATTGCCCGCTTCCATCATATTGATGCTGTCGAAGTTGTTGTCGGTAATGGTGCCAGTGAGTTGTTGTATCTGTTGCCGCGGGTTTTAAACTGTAGGCGTCTTTTGGTTCCCGTTCCCAGTTACAGTGATTATGCGGTACTAGCACAAAGTGCCGGAATGGCAATAGATCGCTTATCATTACTTGCTGAAGACGATTTTCAACTTAATGTCGACCAGCTCGCTTGTCGAATAACGGCTGAGCATCTCATTGTTCTTGGTCATCCCAATAATCCTACCGGAAAACTGTGTGATATCGCTGCCTTGAAAAAGGTTGTCAACGATTATCCAAATAATTATTTTATTGTTGATGAATCATTTATTGATTTTGCCTCGCCCGATTTTTCTTTGCGCAGCCAGCGACCGGAAAATCTGATTATTGTTCAATCTATGACAAAAGCGTGGGCTATTCCCGGTTTGCGTCTGGGGTATGCTCTTGCTGATGCGAAAATTGTTGCGGCATTGAACAGCCTGCGTGCTGATTGGACGGTCAATACTTTGGCGCAGGCAGTCGGCATCAGGGCACTACAGGATGATCAATTCCTGTTACAAAGCCGTGACTATGTCGCTGAGCGGCGGCGGGAACTGTTCGAGATTCTCAACTCAATTACCGGATTGTCACCGTTTCCAAGTGATGCAAATTTTCTTCTTGTAGCGAATAACCATCCGCATGTGTCAGTTTCGCAAATATATGATTCGTTGTTGAAAAAAGGGATAATTATTCGTCGGTGTGGAAGTTTTGATGGACTTGATGAGAGCTACTTCCGCGTTGCCGTTCGCTCCGGCGAAGAACAACAGCGCTTGTGTCATGAACTGCGGAATATTCTTGCTCCGAAGGTGGTGACAAAATCAAAAAGGAAAATACCTGCCATCATGTTTCAAGGAACCGGTTCCAACGCGGGTAAAAGTATTATGACGGCGGCACTGTGTCGGATTTTATATCAGGATGGCGTTTCGGTCGCACCGTTCAAGGCACAGAATATGTCACTTAACTCGGGGATCACTTTTCAAGGCGGCGAGATGGGACGTGCGCAACTGCTGCAAGCACAGGCGTCTCGTCTCGATGCTGATGTGCGGATGAATCCGGTTCTGTTGAAACCAAGCAGTGCTACTGGATCGCAGGTGATTGTTTGTGGCAAGGTGCTCGAAACGATGGATTTTTGTGATTATGCCAAACGGCGGGGAAAAATCTTTACCCAGGTTCAGCAATGTTATGACAGTCTTGCCAATGAGCATCAAGTGATGATTCTTGAAGGGGCAGGGAGCCCAGCCGAGATTAATCTGAAGTCGCGTGATATCGTCAATATGAATATGGCTCGCTATGCCGATGCCCATGTTTTACTGGTGGGTGATATTGACAGGGGCGGGGTATTCGCCTCATTTGTTGGGACACTTGAGTTGCTTAACGAATGTGAACGAAAGTTGGTGGATGGATTTGTTATTAATCGCTTCCGCGGGGATAAATCGTTGCTTGGCGATGCTCTTGATCTTACCACGTTCCACACAGGGAAACCGTTTTACGGGGTTGTCCCGTTTCTTCCTGAGCTTGGATTGCCCGAAGAAGATTCGGTCGACTTCAAGGATGGGTTGCTGGACAGTGGGGTAAATAGAGATGAAGCTCTTGATATCGCCCTGATTGATTTACCCCATATCTCTAATTTCACCGATTTTGATGCTCTGCGGATTGAAGATGATGTAGTGCTGCGTCGGGTATGTTGTCTTGATGAACTAGGTACTCCCGACGCGATTATTTTGCCGGGAACCAAAAATGTTATCTCCGATCTTGATTATCTTGCCGCGTCTGGATTGGCAGCGGAAATTTGTCGTCTGGCTAATGGTTGCCTTGTCAGTGGTACTATGACTGAAATTATCGGTATCTGCGGTGGATATCAGTTTATGGGGGAGTTAATTAATGATCCACATAAAATTGAATCGTCGGGGAAGTGTTGCCGCGGGTTGGGGCTGTTGCCAATGAAAACAACTCTTCAGCCAAGTAAAACGACAACGCGCTGTCGGGCAGCACATCTGTCTTCTGGTGAAACCGTATCTGGTTACGAAATTCACCACGGTACCAGCCTAGGCGAGGGGTTGCAGGCAATGATAAAACGTGAGGATGGCGTTGTTATCGGTCACTGTGCCGATGGACGGGAGCATCTCTGGGGAACTTACCTTCACGGCATCTTTGACGCTGATGGTTTTCGTCGTTGGTTTCTTGATCGTTTACGGCTGCGCAAGGGGTGGTCGCCTCTGGAGACAAGGAATTGTTGTTACGATCTGGAGCCTGCCCTCGATCGGCTGGCTGATCATGTTAGGGCTTTCCTCGATATGGACAGAATCTATCGGATACTTGAATTGTGATACCGCTGTTTGTTCAGATCCTTATCGCACTGCTGTTCGATGCGCTGTGCGGCGATCCGCGTTGGTTTCCTCATCCGGTCAAAGGGATCGGTTGGCTTGCCCTCACTATTGAAGAGCCGTTGCGACACCGGTGTTCACCTCGGATTGCGGGTATCGTTGCTGTTGTAGTGGTTGTGGCAATCAGTACCGTTTTGACTTGGGGGGTCTGCGTTATTGCCGCAATGTTTCATCCCCTCCTGGGTGACCTGGTAACGATAATTATGCTCTACAGTTGTTTTGCTGTACACGATTTGCGTTATCATGCACTGGCTGTTTATACACCCCTTGTTGCAGGTGATGTGGAAACGGCACGAAAACAGGTGGCAATGCTGGTTGGACGGGATACTGACAAACTCGATGAGGCTGAGGTAACCCGTGCTGTGGTTGAAAGTGTTGCTGAAAATACGGTAGACGGAGTTACTGCTCCGCTGCTGTTTGCTTTTGTTGCCGGCGCACCGGGAGCGATGTTTTATAAAGCTGTCAATACCCTCGATTCGACCTTTGGCTACAAAAATAAGCGTTATCTCCAGTTTGGCTGGGCAGCGGCGCGTTTTGATGACCTGATAAATTTCTTGCCGGCCCGCCTGACCGGGATATTAATCCCGATTGCTGCGTGGCTGATCAAGCTGGATGGGGCTAAGGCGTGGCAGATTTTTCTGCGCGATCGCCTTAACCATCCTAGCCCCAATGGTGGACAAAGCGAATCCGCTTTTGCCGGAGCGCTGGGAGTTAGGCTGGGTGGACTTAACTGTTACGCCGACGTGGAATCAAACAGACCACTGATGGGTGATGCTGGGCAAGTGTTACAGCCATTTCATATTAAGCAGGCGGTTAACCTGATGCTTGTGGTGTCATTTGTCTTCGTTATAATGGCTGGCGTGTTGAGCTGGATTTTGTGAAGGGGCAAAATTTAATGTAACAGCTGTTTACCCAGTATTACGGGTGCTTGAGAGAATAATGTCCAATTTTGAGGTGAAATATGGCAAAAAATATTCTGATTTTTACTGGTAACGGTAAGGGCAAGTCAACGGCTTCTTTTGGCATGGCAGTACGTGCCGCCGGGCATGGGCAGCGAATTCTGATTTTGCAGTTCATGAAGTCGGACAACAGTACCGGTGAGCTGGCAACTTTACGCGACAAGTTAGGGATCGATGTGCGCCAGACTGGTCTTGGTTTTGTGCCGAAACCTGACAGCCCCAAATATCCTGCACACAAAGAAGCGGCGCAAAAAGCATTTGCGACAGCCTGTGAGGCAATGCAAAGCGGTGATTTTGATCTGCTTATTCTGGATGAAATCTGCGGCACTGTTGCTGCCGAACTGGTCTCGGAACAGCAGTTGCTGGATGCTCTGGCAGCTTCCCGCGATGATTTGAATATTGTTTTGACCGGGCGCAACGCAACCTCGGCAATGATTGAGATGGCCGATACCGTGACTGAAATGGTTCCCCATAAACACGCACTTGAATCAGGCATTCCGGCACGGGAGGGGATAGAATTTTAATGTCGGTGCTAGATTGTAATCGACCGCGACTGATGATCGCCGGAGTTCACAGCGCAGTTGGTAAATCGACTATCACTTTGGCATTGGTGGCAGCACTACGGCGGCGGGGGCTTACGGTTCAAACTTTTAAAGTTGGACCGGATTATCTTGATCCCGGACATTTGACCCAGGTTTCGGCGCGACCCTGTTATAACCTCGATGGTTGGATGAGCCAAGAGGGCTATGTGCGGGAGTTGTTCTACACCGTTTCTGCTACCGCCGATATTAGTCTTATTGAAGGGGTGATGGGGTTGTTTGATGGTAGCAGCAGTAAGGATTTGTGTGGCAGCAGTGCTGAGATTTCAGCCTGGTTACAGGTGCCGGTGGTCCTGGTTGTTAACAGCCATGGTATGGCTCGCAGTATTGCCGCATTGGTAAAAGGTTACAATGAGTTTGAAGACGATGTGCATCTCGCTGGGATTTTAGCAAATCGCTGCGGTACAGCATCGCATGTTGCTTTACTCAAAACAGCATTGGAAAATGCCGGTCAAGCGCCACTGTTGGGGGCACTTTGCCGTGACAGCTTGCCTTCACTGTCTAGTCGTCATTTGGGGTTGGTTTCGGCAAGTGAGCAACATCTTGATGCGGCAATAGTCAGTCAGTTGGCTGATGCGGCTGAGGAGCAGATTGATCTCGATTTATTGTTGCGCCAAGCCAACGAAGCAGCATCTCTTGTATCGCCAGATACGGCAACTATCGTTAAAGAGAATGATAATTTGCGCCTCGCTGTGGCGTACGATGAGGCGTTTCAATTTTATTATGCCGATCTGTTTGTTGCCCTCAAACAGCAGGGATGTGAAATAGTTTTCTTTTCACCACTGCGTGACAAGAGTTTGCCCGAAAAGATCGATGGGCTCTATCTTGGGGGCGGGTATCCAGAAGTCTATGCCCGTCAGTTGGCAGAGAACCGCTTAATGATTGAAGAGGTCAACGCTTTTTGTAACCGTGGTAAGCCTGTCTATGCCGAATGTGGCGGCTTGATCTATCTGACCCAAGGGATTGAACAGGCAGATGAGCGGGTTCCTCTCGTTGGAGTTTTACCGGTGTGGGCAAAAATGTTGCAAAACCGTAAGGCTCTGGGTTATGTCGAGGTGACACTCCTGGATGATTCATTGTTTGGACAGCAGGGGGATGTTTTCCGTGGTCACGAATTCCACTATTCGGAGCTGATTGATGATCCTCAGGGAAAGGATGGTTGGCGCGCTGTTTACCAGCTAAAGCAAAATCGCAGCGGCAATTCTTATCCTGAGGGTTATCAAAAAGAGCGTGTGCTGGCAAGTTATGCCCATCTCCATTTGGCCTCACGACCAGAAGCGTTGCAATGTTTTTTAGCAAAACTGCAGAATGCTCGGCTTGAGAGTTTTTCTGAGGATAGTGCAGAATGAAATCCACGATTCGTATTCTTTTGATGTGATGCAGGAGTTTTTTGTGAAAAAAATTAGTCGACCGTTGATTTACTCTTTGTTGGAAAACCCGATCACTGGACAGCAGATTGAGGATCGTTCCTTTGCTGCTATTGATGCAGAGGCTCCTGCACACGGTTATTCGTCGCAGGAATGGCAGGTGGTGCGACGGCTCATTCACACCACTGCCGACTTTGCAATGTGCGGGTTGGTCAAGTTTTCTCCTCAGGCGATTGCCGCTGCTGGGGTGGCGCTGCGAAGTGGAGCACCTATCTACGCTGATAGCAATATGATTCGTTCAGGATTATCTGTCGCCCGCCTGAAAAAACTCAACCCTGCCTATGAGCGGGAGAGCATCCTTTGTTATGTTGCTGATGAAGATGTTGTTGCCGAGGCAAAGCGGGAGGGTTTACCCCGTTCACTGTTTGCTATTCGCAAAGCGGGGAAAAAACTGGATGGGGCGATTGTGCTGATCGGCAATGCTCCTGTGGCATTGCTTGAACTTAACCGTATGGCGGTTGAAGATAACATTCGTCCGGCGTTGGTTATTGGGATGCCGGTCGGTTTTGTGCATGTTCTTGAAAGTAAAGATGAACTGATAACAACGGGGCTATCTTACATTGTCTTGAATGGACGGCGCGGGGGTAGCCCATTGGCTGTGGCGACACTGCATGCCTTATCTGTTATCGCTGAGCAGAATGTAATTTCAGTATGATGTGCACGTGCTCAACTCAGAGCTAACTACTACCGGAATTATATAGTACAAGTCTCTTAATCAAGACTGTTTTTCATGAGGGGAAGGGGTTTCCATTGAAGGGTGGGATTACGACAGGAACCTGTGCAGCATTGGCGGCGAAAGCAGCAGCATTACTGTTGCTAGAAGGTGAGCGGCGAGAAAGAGTAGTGGTACCACTGCCTGATGGTACCCGTTTAAGTTACATGATTTCTGCCCTGTCTGGCGATTCTTCGGAGGCTACGGCGACAGTTGTCAAGGATGCCGGTGATGATCCCGATGTAACCCACGGTACCGATATTTTGGTGACAGTTAAAGCGAATGATTTGCACGATATTCGCTTTTTAGCCGGTGATGGGGTTGGTATTGTCAGCCGAGCTGGCTTGGCGATTCCCCCGGGGGAGGCGGCCATTAATCCTGGACCACGTCAAATGATTCGGGCAGCACTTGCAGAAGTGAGTGATGGTGGTTTTGATGTCACCGTGTCTGTTCCTGCAGGAACAGAGTTGGCTGAAAAAACATTTAATCCCCGTCTTGGAATTGTTGGCGGAATTTCAATTTTAGGAACCAGTGGACGGGTACGACCGTTCAGTGCTCCGGCTTTGCGCGATGCGTTGAAATGTTCTCTCGATGTCGCGGTTGCAGCGCAGATCAAAAAACTGGTTTTGGTGCCGGGACATATGGGTAACAAGGCGGCACAGCGCTATTTTACTGTGGGGCCGGAACAGATCGTTGATGTCGGTAACGAATGGGGCTATATGCTGGCAGAAACTGCGAAGCATCAATTCGAACATATTTTGGTGGTGGGACACCCCGGTAAACTTGCTAAACTGGCTCAAGGACAGTGGCAAACTCATTCGGCTCAATCAGACAGTGCTGTTCCTTATGTCAGCGGACTGGCTGAGAAGTTGTTTGATCAGGAGTTGTCTCAGGTGAACACCGTAGAAGAGGTGTTTATGGAATTTCTCGATGTGGATCAGCGGTTGCAACTTGGGAACCGCGTTGCGACTGCTGTGCGTTACCAAATTGAGCGAACTTACCGCCAACTGCCGCAGATTGCAGTGGTGTTGATCAATCTTAAACGACAGATTATTGGGCAGTCGGGCAATTTTGCCCCCGTGGTGAAAAAATGAGACCGATTGATATTGTCGGCTGTGGTCCTGGTCATGTCGACTATCTTGCCCCTGTGGCTCGTCATAGCGTTGAGCAGGCTGATGTGCTGGTCGGAGCGGGGCATTTGTTAGCCCTGTTCCCCGAGGTTGGTTCTCAACGGATTGAGGTGCGCGGATCAATGTCCGTTATTCTCGATCAATTGGAGCTATTGCGGAAGCGTAATATCTGCTTGTTGGTTTCTGGCGATAGCGGCTTGTTCAGTCTGGCACAATTGGTTGTCCGTCGTTTCGGACGGAAAAATTGTCGTGTAATTCCGGGTGTCAGCTCGATACAGGTGGCGTTTTCCCGATTGGCTCTGAGTTGGAACTCGGCTTTGCTCATCAGTGCGCATGGGCGTATCCCTAAAGAAACGACCGCATGCCTTGCTCAGTATGATCGCATTGCATTGCTGGCAGGGGATACAGTGGCTATTGCCTGGGTCGCCGATCGATTAGTTGAGCTCGGCGAGGCTTATCAGGTGGTCAGCTGTGAAAATCTGACTTTTGAAAATGAAACAATTCGCCCGTTTTATAGTGCTGATAAATTGCGTCAAGCGGTTTTCCCTGCGCGTACTGTCCTGCTGTTGCTGAGACGGGATTTATTGCTATGAGCGGAATGTTTTACGCAGTGGGTGTTGGTCCTGGCGATCCGGAGTTGTTGACGCTTAAAGCGGTCAGATCACTACAGCAAGCAGCAGTTATTTATATCCCAACTTCACCTTTAAGTCGTCAGAGCTGGTTAGCTGATGTGGTTCAATCCTATGCCGCAGAAAATTGCATAGTGCATACCGTCAAGTTTTCTCTTGGTATAAACTCCCAGCAACGGCAGGATCATTGGCAGCAGGTTGCCGGGGTTATCATTGATGAGATAAAGCAGGGGAAAGATGTCGCTTTTGTTACTCTTGGTGACCCGCTGTTGTATTCCGTCAGCATTTATCTGTTGCGGGCGTTACGACAACAATGGTACGAGATTCCTGTGACGGTTATTCCTGGAGTCAGTGCTTACGCCCATGCTGCAGCTTTGACCGAATTTGCCGTGGGAGAGGGCGATCAGTCGGTGACGATTTTGCCGACGGTGATGGATCGGGATTCTTTGCGTGCAGCTATCAAAAAAGGGGGGACGCTGGTGCTGATGAAGATTGGCAAGCGTTTAGCCCAGATACTCGATCTGTTGGTGGAGTTTAACTTGCTGGAACACGCCGTGTTTGTTGCCAGAGCCGGGCTGCCCGATCAGCGGATTGAAACCGATCTGACCAGATTGCAAGAGGCCGATCCATCTGCAGGAAATCTGGCAATTATCTTGGTTGACACATCTATGGAGCAAAGTTGAATGAAGGTTATTTTTGTTGGTGCTGGACCGGGGAATCCCGACCTTTTAACTGTTCAGGCGCAGCGCGTATTAAGCCATTGTCAGATCTGTATTTATGCTGGTTCGCTGGTGAGTCCTGAGGTTGTTGCTATAGTTCCTGAAACTGCTGATTTGTATGATTCGGCAGGGATGACGCTGGAGGAGATAGAAGAGGTATTCAAGCAGGCGCAGCAGCGCGATATTGATTTGATCCGCCTGCATACCGGTGATCCATCGATTTACGGGGCGATTCGTGAGCAGATGAATATCCTCGACCGCCATGATATTGATTACGAGATTGTCCCGGGAATCAGCTCTTTTCAAGCGGCCGCTGCAAGTTTAAAAACCGAATTGACAGCTCCTGAAATTGCCCAGACGATTATTCTTAGCCGAACATCCGGGCGCACTCCGATGCCTGCGGCACAGGAGCTGGAGCATCTGGCGCGCACCCAGTCGACTCTCTGTTTGTTTCTTTCAGTTCATAAAGTGGTTGATGTTACAGCTGAACTGGCAAATTGGTATGGCAGCGACTGCCCGGCAGCGGTGGTATTTCATGCGTCATGGCCCGATGAAGTTGTGATTTCAGCGACCTTGGCCGATATTGCCGCTAAGGTCGATGCTGCGCAGATCAAAAAAACGGCAATGATTGTCGTTGGACCGGCTCTGGCGCGGGATATTCCGGTATCAAAACTTTACCATCGTCATTTTAGCCACGGTTACCGGCAGGCTGAGGATAGTTCTGTGGCTGGTCAAAAATGAAACTGGCAGCAATCACTTTTTCACCGCAAGGGGTACTGGTTTGTGAGCAGTTAAAACAGTCTTTGGATGGTCTAGATCTTTATCTTCATGAAGCCTTGCCTAGGTTGGATGAGACTATCTCATTTTCAAAGGTGATGGTGTTGGTACCGGAAATTTTTACGCAGTATGCAGGTTTGATTTTTGTCGCGCCCGCTGGGTTGGTGATTCGTTCCATTGCCTCATCGGTACAGAGTAAGCTTTCTGACCCGGCAGTTATCGTGGTTGATGTTGGTGGTCGTACAGCAATCAGTCTTCTTAGTGGTCACGAAGGGGGAGCGAATGATTTGGCGGTGCGGGTGGGCAATATCCTTGATGCCGAACCGATGGTTTCGACCACGACAGAGGCGGTTAAAGATCTGATTGTTGGTATCGGCTGCCGTAAGGGCAAAACGGGAAACGATATTCTTGTTGCCGTCAATTCGGTTCTCGATGAGAAATCTCTTCCTCTCGAACGGGTCCGTTATCTGGCAACGGCTGATGTTAAGGCCGAAGAAGCTGGACTTTGTGCCGCTGCTAAACAATTAAATATTCCATTACGTATTATCAGTAGTGAGCGTATCCGTGACTGCCAGCGTAATTTTCAGTCATCAGTTTTTGTTGAACAACAGGTAAACCTGCCAGCTGTTGCCGAACCGGCAGCACTTTTGGCAGGGTGGAGGACATCATTAATAGTTCAGAAACAGGCGTGTCAGGGAATCACCATCGCAGTGGCGCAGGAAAACTGTTTGTCGTTGGCATCGGTCCCGGAAACCGTTTAGACCGTACTCGCCGCGCCGAGGCGGCAATTTTTGCCAGTTCTGTTGTCGTCGGTTACGACCCTTACATTGCGTCGATTGCCGATTTGTGTGGCGGGAAAGAAGTTATAACTTCGGGGATGCGTAAAGAGTCGCAGCGTTGCCGTGTTGCTTTGCAGCGGGTCTTACTGGGTGAAACTGTTGCGCTGATTTCATCCGGTGATGCCGGAGTTTACGGTATGGCGGGGCTGGCATTCGAAATGGCGGCAGCCGAAAACTGTGATGTCAATATTGAAGTGGTTGCAGGAGTGAGTGCTGCCAATGCTGCTGCTGCTCAATTAGGCGCGCCGCTGATGCTCGATTCGGCGACTATTAGTCTGAGTGATCTGCTGGTACCATGGGAGATGATAGTTAAACGGTTGGAAGCTGTTGCTGCGGCTGATATGGTGCTCTCTCTTTACAACCCTCGCAGTAGCAAGCGGATACATCAGCTTGATGATGCAGCGACTATTATACGTCGTCATCGTCCTGGAATGACTCCAGTGGGAATCGTTACGGCGATTAGTGAAGAATCACAACAGATTGTTTATTCCGATCTGGACAACTTTCTTGATGAAAAGATCGGCATGCGTTCATTGGTGATTATTGGTAACAGCTCTACTCAGATGATCCATGGCAAAATGGTGACACCTCGGGGATATTACAAGTGATTTTGGTTTTCGGTGGCACCAGTGAAACGGCCGGTTTAGCGATGGCTTTGGCACAGAGTGGTCACCCTGTTCTAGTCTCAACGGCGACCGATGCTCCCCTTGATGTCGGTGTTCATCCGGCGATTCGGCGGCGTTGTGGCCGACTTGATAGAGACGGCATTGTTGCTCTGATCGTGGCGGAATCGATTCGTGTTGTGGTCGATGGCAGTCATCCATATGCGCTTCAACTTCATGCGAGTGTTGCTGCAGCATCTCAACGCGCGCAGGTTCCTTGTTTTCGCTATCAACGACAAATGACCGCCATTGCTGAGGAAGAGGGGATCTGTTTTGTCGCAGATCACTTTGCGGCGGCGGCTCTGGCCGTTAAGTTTGCCGTGCCAGTGTTGTTGACCATCGGTTCACGACAACTTGATCCTTATGTCGAATTACTTAAAAAACATCACATCCCTCTTTATGCCAGGGTACTTCCGTATTGTGAATCGGAGCAGCTTTGCGAACGAGCAGGTTTGCCGGTTGAGTCGCGGATTGTTGGCCGTGGTCCATTTAGTGAAACGGAGAATCGCAACCTGATACGTAATAAAAAAATTGGGCTGCTGGTTACCAAAGATAGTGGCATTCGCGGTGGTGTTGTGGAAAAAATCAGTGCAGCGCGACGGGAAAACTGTCAGGTGATTGTTGTTCGGCGACCTAGTGTAGCGCCGGGATTTTGTCAGGTTTTTGAAGATGTCGGACAATTGGTTGCTGGCGTGAGCAGATCATTGTTTTTAGACGTGATAAGACTTGAAAACGGCAGGTCTGTATAACTCTTTCTGGAGTTTTACGAACCTTTTTTGTTTATGGCGCATTAAAAGGAATGACTTTGTTAGCACCGATTTTAGAAATCAATGTGGCGGATCTGACGCGCAGTTTTGGCACGAAACTGGCGGTTGCTGGGATTAGCTTTCAGGTGTATCGGGGCGAACTGTTCGCATTTCTTGGCCCTAATGGCGCAGGGAAGACGACGACGATTAATTTGTTGACTGGGTTGTTGATTCCCGACAGTGGTGAGGTTAGTTATCGCGGGGAACTGTTTGATCCAGCTCGGCTGGCGGTAAAACAGATGATTGGTGTGGTGCCGCAACACAATAATATTGATAAGGAGCTAACGGTTGCTGAAAACTTGCGGGTTCATGGTGTGCTGTTTGGATTGCGCGGGCAGATGCTTCATGAACGCATCAATTTTTGCCTCGATTTTGCTGATTTGTATGCAAAGCGCCATACTCCGGCAGGTAAACTCTCTGGCGGGATGAAACGGAAATTAGTTATTGCCAGGGCGTTACTTCATCAGCCGAAAATCCTTTTTCTTGATGAGCCTACTGTGGGGCTTGATCCTCACAGTCGGCGTTGTATGTGGGCGTTTTTGCGACGCATTAACATTGAGCAGCAATGTACAGTTTTCCTTACAACTCATTATATTGAAGAGGCAGAAAGTCTGGCACAACGGGTTATGATTATGGATAGAGCAAAGATAATTGCTTCAGGAACTCCAAATGAGCTGAAGCAGCGTGTCGGTCACTATGTTCTTGATATCTACGAGGACGGTAATCTGGAGAACGAGTTTTTTATCGATCGAACAACGGCGATGCAACGATTGGAGCAGTTGGAATTGTCTGTGCGCATCCGGGAAACTACCTTGGAAGATGTTTTTTTGCAACTAACCGGCAAAAGGATCATGGGCGATGCTTAATGGTGTTCGTGGTATTTATCTGCGTGAAACGCTGATTTTGCGTGGGAAGCTGGTGAAAACTTTTCTAGCTTCGGCTGTTTCTCCTGGGTTGTTTCTGATCGCCTTTGGCTACGGAGTTGGTCGTGGCGTCCAAGTCAATGGTCAAGTATGAATCAGAGCTATGGAATTGCAACCGAGATTAATATCTCCCGTTTTTACTTCAAAGTTTTTGAGGAGTATCTTCTGGCACCGCTGCGGCGCTGGGAAATTGTTGTTGCAGAGATGTTGTACGGCATGACCAGGGGATTAATTCCGGTGGCTGTTATTGGTCTGTACAGTTTGCTGTGTGGTGTCCATTTGATTGTTACCCCACTGTTTTTTGTGGCGTTGTTGCTCCATTTGGCAATTTTTTCCATCCTTGGGCTGATTACTGCTTTGCTGGTACGCAGTCACAGCGATCAGGCGATGATGAATGCTTTTCTGATAACGCCGATGATGTTTCTTTCTGGGACTTTTTTCCCAGTAGAGAAAATGCCGGGATTTATCCGTGCTGTTGCCGCTTTGTCACCATTGACCTATTCGACTCAATTGATCAGGGCGACATTGATTCCTGGCATGAATATCAATAGCAGGCTGTTTCCGATTTTGGGTTTGATGTTGCTGGTGTTGTTCGTGATTTCCATGCGAGTGGTGAATCGAGTGCAGATATGAAGCACTGGCTGTGGGTTTTGTTTATTGTTGTGCTGTGCGTTTCATGTCTGGTGGGAGCCACGGCCATCAACCCGCTGCAGATGTCACCGGTTGAGCGTAATATTCTCCTCGATTTGCGCGTGCCGCGGGTTTTATTTAGTGCTGTGATCGGTGCCATGCTTGGTCTTTCTGGGAGCGTTTACCAGTTGACGCTGAAAAATCCACTGGCCGATAGTTTTACCACCGGCGCGGCTTCATCTGCGGCTCTCGGAGCCATTTTGGCTATTGCTTTAGGCGCACCGTCAGCGCTGGTTCCAGTCTTCGCGCTGGCAACTGGTATTGCTGGTCTGACGCTGGTTTATCGCCTGTCGATTACCGCTGGTTTTATTAACCCCGTGACTATGATACTAGCTGGGATCGTGATGAATATTGTTGCTTCTGCGGTTATCAGTTTTTCCAAATACTATTTTGAAGAGTCTATCTCATCTATTGTTTTCTGGCTGATGGGTGGTTTCTTTATTGTTGGTTGGGGGCGCCTTACAGTATGCTCGGTGGTTTTTCTGCTGATCTATTTGTTTTTTCGCCAGCGGGCATTACAACTTAATCTTCTTGCTCTCGATGAATACTCGGCACAGACGATGGGGGTAGATGTCCACCGTTTGCGCAGCCTTGCTTTTGTTGCGGCAACATTATTGGTAGGAATTGCTGTCAGTTATACCGGGATTATAGGTTTCGTCGGCTTGATTGTCCCTCATATCGCCCGTAGTTTGTTTGGCAGCGATATGCGTCGTAATCTCCTCTATTCGTCGTTGCTGGGGGCGTTGCTATTGGTATCTGCCGACACTGTGGCACGGGTGATTATCCCCGGTGGCGCTGAGTTGCCGGTGGGGATAATCACGGCTCTGCTTGGTGGTATTTTTTTCCTCTATTTATTGCAAACTCGGCGGGAAAGGTTCTGGCATGGCTGATTTGCAGGTTGAAAACCTCCATTTTAACCGGGGAGATTTTTCCCTGCACATTGAGTCGCTGTGGGTGAAAAGTGGTGAAAAAATTGCTGTAATGGGGGAAAACGGTTGCGGCAAAAGTACATTGCTGCAGTTGTTGTGCGGTTTGTTAACGCCCGACGCTGGAACAATAAGTTATTCTGGTACGGATTTGACAATGGTTCCAATGCCGAAGCGAGCCGAGCTGTTTTCTTTGTTGCCGCAGGTTGCTGAGGTGATATTCCCGTTTAGTGTGTATGAAGTGGTGTTGTTTGGTCGGTTTCCCCATTGTACTGCCAACTGTTTCAGTGCCGAGGATGAAGAGCAGTCACTTTATTTGCTGGAACGACTCGATCTTCTTGAGCTTAAAGATCGCCATTTCAATCAGCTCAGCGGTGGAGAGCAACGACGGACGATGTTGGCGCGGGTCCTAAACCAACAAACGCAGATTATTTATATGGACGAGCCGAACGCCAGTCTTGATATTCGTCATACTATGGATATCTTCAGATTGCTGACGCTACGCAGTGAAACATTGATTTCATCGGTTCACGATATCAATTTAGCCCATCGTTTTTTTGATCGTTTTCTTTTTCTTAAACAGGGAGTGCTCCTTGCCGATGTGATACGCAACGATGTTACCCCCGAATTGCTTGCGGAGACATACAATGTACAGGTTACTATTGGTACTGCTGCTTTTGAATTTCAGCGCTGACGCTTGGTGTATCCAGCGGATTGTGCTGCTGTCGCCGGCGGCAGGCGATATTATCCACAAGCTTACTGCAGAAGATTTGGTCGTCGGGGTGACTCGCAATGTGGAAGGTTTTGCTTCAGCGACACAGGTAGGGTCCCATATCCGTCCTAATGTTGAAATTATACGATCATTGGATCCTGATCTGTTGATTATTTCGTCAAACCACTTTTTCTCTAAAGAGATGGCGGATGCTGTGGATACTGAAGTGTTTTACTATAACCCCCATACCCTTGATGAAATTGTACAACAGATTGGCAGGTTAGCTGCGCGGCTAGGAAAACGTGCTGAAGCAGAGGTCCTGATTGCCAGACAGTGGCAGAAGCTGGAACATTTGAAATCCATTGAACATTGTCCCAAGCTAGTGTTTGAGGTGACGGCAGTTCCGCTACTGGTTGCGGGTCAACGGCATATTGTTAGTGATATTATCAAACAGGCCGGTGGGGAATTGATCGCGCCGGCCAGGCGTAAACTTGTGCGTTACAACATAGAAGCGATCCTTGCTAGTCAGCCTGATATCTATATTTATCAGGTTGGACCTATGAACAAGAATCCGCAGCCGCCGGGGAAAAGAGATTGCTTCAGCCGTTTGGCTGCGCGCTTTTTGCGAGTGGATGAGCTGCAGTTTTCCCGCGCCAATACCAACAGCTTTGACAATGTTGTCAAACTAAATAACTATTTTTCCGGAGAACAGTTTTGATTGATCAGAACCATAAATGCTTGCTGGGTTGCAGTATTAAGGCACAGCCAGGTCACTTTTATGCTGTCGGCGTAGGACCTGGATGTGCCGATCTGCTTACTTTGCGGGCGGCCGCGATTATCTCTTCGGCTGATCAGGTGATCTCGCCGCAGGCCAAAGGTAGTGCTCGTAGCTTGGCTTTGGAGGTGGTACAGCCATTTCTCGATCAGCAGGAAGTTGTGTGTGTTAACTATCCCATGAGCCGTAATAATAAGGTGACGCAGCAGCGCTGGCAGAAGCTGGCAGAAACAGTGAGTGAAAACTGCCGTCGTCAGCGATCAGTGGTGCAACTGACTCTTGGCGATCCGCTTATTTTCGCGACTAGCTCCTATCTGTTGGCCGAATTAACGGCTTATATGCCGGAGGGGAATATTCATATCGTTCCAGGTGTCAGTGCATTTCAAGCCGGAGCCAGCCGCTTTGGTGAACCATTAACGCTGCAGGAGGATCGTATGACGTTGATGTCGGCAACCGATTTGTCTGCTGTTGCCGGAGCTCTTGAACACTGCGAGACACTGATTCTTTACAAGGCAGGAGCGGTGATAAATGAATTGATTAAGTTGCTGCGACAACGAAATATTTTAAGTCATGCCCGGCTTATTAGCGGTGTTGATCAGCGAGATGATGAATTGATTCTTGACAACCTTGAGGATTGGCAGCCCGTAGCGCTCAACTATATGACAACGATGATTATTCATACGGGGAGGCGTGTTTGGAATGAAGCAAAATAGGCATAATATTGAGACAACCGTTTATTTAGTGGGGGCGGGTCCAGGAGACCCTGAATTGCTTACATTAAAAGCGCTGCGCTTGATTCAGGAAGCAGATGCGATCATTTATGATGATCTGGTGAATGTCCAATTGCTTGATCATGCTAGCGAGAATTGCGTCTGCCACTATGTTGGTAAGCGCTGCGGTCGTCATTACAAGAGTCAGGATGAAATCAATACATTGCTGCTGGAGTATGCACAAAAATACCGACGGGTCGTAAGACTTAAAGGTGGTGATCCGATGTTGTTCGGTCGTGGAGCCGAAGAGGCGTTGTTTTTGTGCCGCCATGAGGTTGATTTTGTCGTTGTCCCCGGTATCAGCTCGGCATTGGCGGGTCCGGCAATCGCGGGGATTCCCCTGACGAGCCGTGAAATCAATGCCAGTGTAACGATTATGACGGGGCATGAGTCGAAACATAGTACGTCAAAAATTAATTGGGAAAAGTTGTCGGGCAATCTGGTGATTCTGATGGGGATTTACCGCTTACGTTCACTAGTTGATCAATTGCTGGCTGTTTCAGGTTATGCCGAAACAACACCGATTGCTGTTATCTATCGAGCTACATGTGAGAATCAGCACGTTGATATTTTCACTTTGAGTGAGTTGGATAATTATCTGCCCCAGTTAAAATCGCCCTCGGTGATTGTGATAGGTGATATTGTTTACTTACGTGAACAATTGTTGATGGTGAAGCAAAGGCTAACATCTTGACATTGACCGTTACTCTTTGTAGGGTGGCGTGAATTTTTTCAGGTGTCCGCTTTGAGCGGATGAAAAGGGAATCCGGTGTAAATCCGGAACGGGCCCGCCGCTGTAACTGGGGACAATTATTGCATAATGCCACTGTTTGAAGTTTGGATGGGAAGGCGCAATGATTTGATTGATCCAGAAGTCAGAAGACCTGCCTGAAAAGTGAGTTTCGGTTTTACGGCACAAGACCGAAATATAGACAGATTCTGGGAAAGAAAAGGGCATCCTGGATCAATTACTTTAATTGGTCTGGGATTTTTTTATTTCAGATCGCAGAATCGGAGGTTTTATGAAGAGGTCGCTTGTCCTTACACTCATGTTTGTTCTTATGCTATCAACTCAATTTGCAACTGCGGAGGAGCATAAAATGGAACACAAAAATGGTATCGTTCTGGCAATGTTCGGGACAACTGTTGAGCCGGCCCTACAGGGGCTGCTCAACATCAAAGAGAAAATGGAAAAAGAGTATCCTCATACGCCGGTGCGGATCGCTTTTACTTCTAATATTATTCGCAAAATCTGGCAAAAACGGGCTGCAGATCCAGCTTACATCAAGACCCATGTCGAAGTTCCAACAGAGATTCTTCATGTTCAAGGACCATTGGCAACAATAGCCAATTTTCAGGATGATGGCTACGACAACATTATTGTTCAACCGACCCACGTTGCATCTGCGGAAGAATTTTTAGACCTGAGCTCTTATGTTAATGCCTTGGCTTCTATTGACACTATCAAAGGAAAATTTAAGCCTTTTAATGCGTTGGTTGTTGGCCGGCCGATGCTGGGGACTTTTGGCGTGACCCATCCATATGCTGAAGATATCACTGTCGCTGTCAAAGCTATGAAAGAGGATATTGATAGAGCGAAGAAAGCCGGTGCGGCACTGGTTTATATGGGGCACGGCAATGACCATTTCCCTTCCGGTGGCGTATATATGCAGTTTGCTCACGAAATGAATCAGACTTATCCCGAGGTTCTTACGGTTGTTGGTACGGTCGAGGGTTATCCGCCGGTTGATGAGGTGATTAAAACGTTGAAGGAAAAAAGGGTGAAAAATGTTGTCATTCGCGCATTTATGATTGTTGCTGGTGACCATGCAACTAATGATATGGCAGGTTCTGATGAGGATTCGTGGAAATCTTTATTGGAAAAGGAGGGGATTTCCGTAGAACCCTATCTGCATGGTATGGGTGAAAACGACGAGGTTGCGGCGATCTATATTCGGCATGCTGCTGAAGCTGCCGCTGATGCTGGGATTGCACTGAAATAGTTTGATGCTCTGTTTTGCAAAATTATTATTTATTTCAACAGGAGAAAGAAACTGACGATGATAATTAGAAAATTGACTATAATGGCAATTTTGGCAAGCATGGTATTTTGCGGTGTAGGCCAAGCGCAAACCGGTGTTCAACCCCAGTCGTTGAGCGCTGCCTTCAAACAGGGGACACCCAGTGGGCAGATCCGCTCAGGTTATATCAGCCTTGACCCAGATGAAAGTAACGTCAACTCAAGTTATGATCTGGCTCTCGGAGGTCAATTGAAATTTGTTACAGCTCCCCTGTATGGAATTTCTTTGGGGGCGGCATTTTATACATCACACAGCTTAACGCAGCCAGATGAAGAAGATTACAATGATGAGCTGTCTTCAAGTGAACAGCATTATGATCTGTTGGCGGAAGCATATATCACTTATGCCGTTGACGGATTCACTATTACTGCCGGACGCCAGTTGCTCGATACCCCTTTTGTCGATAGCGATGATTGTCGCATGACGCCACACACCTTCGAAGCCTTGGTTGCCAGTTATGCAATTAATGATATCTTAATTAAGGGTGGCTACCTTAGCGCGTGGCAGGGGGTGGATGCCGGTTACCCAGATGATGCCGATTTTGACGACTTGGTGGAAGACAGTGATGGTACTTTTATGCTTGGTGCCACTTACAGCAACGATACCATCGAAGCCAACGCTTGGTTTTACGTCATAGATGATGTGGTAGATCTCTTTTATGTTGACGCGGTAGCACCCATCAATTTCAATGACAATATGAGTTTAACACTTGGTGTTCAAGTTAGCGCTCAGAATGACAGCACCGGCAGTAACACCTATGTTGCAATGGGTTCAAAAGTTGAAGGGGAGCTATACGGAGCTATGGCAGAGTTCGCTATTGCCGGAGTAACCATCGGCGCAGCTTACGATCATGCTGAGATAGATGCAGGAGAGGCCCTGTTTGGCGGTTTTGGCGGCGGTCCGTTCTTCACCAATATCGACACCCTGGTAGCCAACGAGTTTGCTGCAGGTCAGGACGCTGATTCCTACACCCTGTGCATTGGTTATGACTTTGGCGCAACAGGCATTGACGGGTTAAGTATTGGTTATACTTACGGTAACTATCAGGGGGGTACAGATCCCATGGATAAAACCGCCGACGCTGAAGTTGACGAGCATGATTTTTATGTCGAATACGTTATAAACGATAGCTGGTCAGTGGACGCTGTTTATGTGGTGAGCGATGATAAAGAACATAGTGCCACTACCGATTGGGATTACCAACGTGCGCAGGTGCGGGTGAATTTGAATTTTTAAGACCGTTTTTTTAAGTAAATTCAACACTGTCCTCAATGCAGTTGCAGCTCTCTATCGTTACGTAGAGAGCTGCAACCAGGTGATGGTGGGTTTATCTTAACTCAACATTGTTGGAAAAGTTATTGGGAAATTATCTTTCTCAGATATTTGATGTATGCTGCGGCCCCACCTTTGCGATAGCCGGTTTTGGTGACAATCTCGCTGCTGGGGTTAAGAATTATCACTGTAGGAAATCCGCGGACACGGTAATGGCTGGCAAGGTCATCGTTACGTTGTGCCAGTTCGGTTGGCAGTTTTTTCCTTTTAGGAAAATCTATATTTACCAGAACCAGATTGTCCTGAGCGAACTGTTTAAATTCGTCTGTGTTCAGCACCTCTTTTTCTAATTTTATGCACCAGTGGCACCAATCCGAACCGCTGAAATTGATGAATATATGTTTGCCACTTTTTTTGGCTTCAATTTTTGCGTGATCTAGGTCATCTCCCCAATTTGTATCCAACGCAACGCTTAATGTGGGAAGAAACAACAGTAGTGCAATAATAATTATGCGTCGAGTTTTTTTCATTTAGTTCACCTCAGTACAAGTGTAAGAATTAAAGCGTGCTCTTTCTTTAAATGTTTTCTTCTCTTTTTGTGCCCATGATTCTAGCGGTTTGCCTATGGGAAGTAAAATCTGCAATTTCTTGCTAGGTGGCAAATCAAGCCATGCGCTGATGGTGTCGGCACGTTTGTCCATGCGTAACCAGCCATCGATCCAGACGCTGGCGTAACCGAGTGCTGTAATTGCCAGAAGCATATTTTCTGTTGCGGCGGCACAATCTTCCAGCTGAAAATCGTAGCCTGAGTATATTTTTTCTGGTTCTTTATCTATAATGCAGGCGATCATCGCTTGTGCCTGCTGCATGGCAGTATTGACCGGATGAAGCTTATTGAGCTTGTCGATAAGATCAGGCTTGTCGATAATTATAAATTCAGTTGTCTGGGCATTTTTCCCAGAGGGAGCCATAATGCCGGCCTGAACGATGGTGCGTAGATCTTCTCTGGGAACCTTTTGTTTGGTCATTGAGCCACGGTAGCTATGTCTTTTTTTTAATGTTTCAAATAGATCCATTTTTACCTCGTTAATGGGAGTTTTAAAGGGTAGTTTATGCTGGCTGCATCTGTGATATCTGTTAAAATAGCATGGAGTGTAGTTAAAAAAAAGGGCAACTGATTGCAGTAAATGATGTCTGTGTTTTTGCTGTAATTGCGTTGGTGTTCTCTTTGGCTATATCTCAGAACCTTTTTAGGTAAACGAAGTAATTTTTTAAATTTGGAGGCTAGAAGACGTGTCTGAAAAACAGTTGAAAATATCTGATCTTGAGCGACAACTAAAGTCTCTGCGTAGTTTAGGTGGGCGGCGAAAATATCATTATTTGATAGAGGCTGAGAATAGTATTGAGTTGGTTCAAAGCTTAGCACCGCAGGAGCTGTTTTTGTTAATCAAAGAGGTTGGTTTTCTGGATGTTAGTGATCTTATTGGTATGGCAACACCAGAGCAGATCACTTTGTGTGTGGATATGGATTGCTGGAGTGGCGATGAGCTTGATGATGAGGAATCACTGCAGTGGTTGCAGATGTTACTTTGTCAAAAAGAGGAAGATTTTCTCCGTTTAATTGATGGACTGGATTTTGAGCTGTTGGTGGTGATGGTAAAAAAACAGCTTACTATTATCAGTGGTCTTGAATCGTTAAAAGACGATGAGGATTTGATGGCGACGCGTAAGCGTTTTGATCAGGTCTACGACTGCGAGTATCGAAATGGTGAAGTTGAAAAACTGATGAGTAACTTTCAGGATGTTTTGTTTCGGGAACGCCAAGAGCTATTTTTACGTTTAATGGAAGCTGTGCGCCATGAGTTCGATTTAGGTTTGCAGGAGGCAGTATTTGAGGCGCGTGGTGGCAGGCTTGGAGATCTAGGCTTTGTCGATCAATTTGAAGCTCGATCCCTGTTTAACTATATTGATCCCGCAATCTTTACCCCCGAAAAGTACCGCAAAGAAAGTTTTTCCACATTTGTGGTTGATGACCGGAATATTGGCTTGGCAACGCCAGATTTTATGCTCAGCTTGGCACAGCCGCAAGATCTTCTTGGAGAGTTGTTGTCGACGGGGTTGAGTCAGGAACTTGCTTATGAGTTTAGTTTTTTACTTAATCGTGCTCTTAGTGCCGAACAGGTAGATTTTGGTGATCCTAATGATGTTGCCCGAGTTCTAGAAGATGTTTACCACACTTTAAATGTTGCTCTGGGTTATTTAGCTGGTGCCGACCTAGATAAGGCAGAACAATTCTTGCGAGAGGTATATGTACACACGTTGTATCAGCTTGGTTTTAGCTTGACAGTGGAACTGCGAAGCCGAGCAGATAAGATCACCGCTTCCAGTATTGGACCATATCTTGATGGTCCTGATGCTGCATTAATTAATGCATTGTCTCAGGATAAACCGCAGTTTTTTAATGGACTCGTCGATGTTACCAGGGCCGATATGCGCAGCTTTCACACTTGGGCTGAGGTGGTGCAAGTGCAGAAAGAGCTGGAATGCATAGAAATATTGCCCAAGCTGTTCAGTGCCACTGGAGTGTTCAGTTTGCCGACACCGGATCAGCTTGATTTGACTGGCTGTTTGCCAGAGCAGGCTAGTGAGGTAACTCTGTCAGAATTGTTTTTGACAGCCCTTGCTAATCGTCTGATGGGAAGGGATTTTTATCCTCAGCCTATTGCGGTTGCCGAGTTGCTGGTGTTACACGAGAAGGTCAGTTTGACTCCAGATGGTTTTGCTGCGTTGCGCAGCCAGACCCACGACTGGTTGGAGAGTAGCTTTAGCGGTACCGGTATTTTTGCCAACTTCTGTCTCGATATATGGGAACAGGAGTTTTGCTCCCTGGCTCGTGAGGATGTAACGCCGGAGTATATCGGTGGTCTGATTATAAAGTTAGATTAGCTCTGCTATCTCTCCCCGGGGACAACACCCATAGCACCATGTCTTTTATGCCGCCTGCCTGATCTGTTTTGGGCTGATCAGCTTTTTCCCCAGCAGATACAGGTAGTGCGTGAGGCGCGGATTTTCTGCCACCGCCTTTGTTATCCGTTGGTTGTTTTTTGCGTTGGCAAGGTAGATGGTGATGCGCTACGCCTGAAACAATTGGGGATTGCGTTTGCCTATCTGCTGCACGCAAAATATGGTGTGAAGTTAGTCGTTTTTACTGAAAATATGTTCTATGATTTTCATCTTTTTTCCCGTAGCACTTAAATAACAAAACAGATGTATTTGTCGTGTTGATGGTGTATTCAAATGTTGAAAGCAGACCGCCAGGTGTTGTAATTTTACCCCCTGACCTTTTATTTGTTCAATTTGCAACTTTATCTTGTTTTTGACCTGTTGTTGTTCAGCTGGTAGCAACTCAATGTTGAAAAAATCGGGAACATTGCGAAGGGTTAACCTTTCGCTTAGGGCGTAATCGCGTGCAAGGATATCGAGGAGTTTATTGCTGTGTTCGGTGCTGAAACTGAAGCGAACAAAACGAGCCAGATGTTCAAAAATCTCTTTTTGACCTAATGGAAAACGAAATAAGCTATCGTTATGCCAGAACGATTCGATCTCAGCAATAGCTATCGCCATGCTGCCGTAGTGCAAACCAAGTTCTACTACAAAATTATGGGCGCGGTTGTTGTTCCATGTGATATCCAGCAGACGGCTGATGCCGCGTACCCGTTCGAGTTCGGCGAAAGTCATGTTGGGAGTTTGCACAGCTCGATAGGGTGGATTTGGGTCGAAGATTATCCCCGATTGTGTTGCTTGGCGGCGCAGTGGGGCTCCCGGTAGCAGTTTCACGGTTTCTATTTGTAAATGAGGTGGGTTTAAATCCATAACTCGATCAATTCCTCGCAGCATTTGTACGAAATTTTCGCCGGGTAGCCCTGCGATGAGGTCAAGATGGAGGTGGATGTTACTGTGCAGGATCAAGTAGCGCACATTGTGTTCAAGTAATTCTATATCGCTGGTACGTTTAATAAGTTTTAGGGTCTCGGGTACAACCGATTGGACCCCGATTTCGAATTGGAACATCCCTGCCGGTACCTTTTCGAGTAATTTCAAGGTTTCCTCGTCGAGGAGGTGGGCGCCGATTTCAAAATGAAAGTGACTGCTGCGGTTATGCTGCAGGATAAATTCAAAAATGTGGCGTGCACGCCCAGGGTCGTAGTTAAATGTGCGATCAACCAGCTTGATTTTGGCAATATCGTGCTCCATGAGCCAGAGCAGGTCGCGTTCAATACGTGCCATGGAAAACGAACGCACTCGCTTGTCCAGAGAACTCATGCAGAAAACACAACGATAGGGGCAGCCGCGGCTGGTCTCATAATAGACGAAACCTCGGTTACAATCCATGAGCCCGTTTTGAAAAGGGGATGGGATGGCGTCAAGCTCTGCTAACGGCTCACTGTCGTCACCCCAAATCATGTTATTTTCGCAGCGTCGATCAACGCGAGCGATGGGGGGGGGCGTGTATCCATCTGGGATTTGATCCGGTTGTGCTTGTTGCCATAGTTGTAACAGCTCGCGTAATGGTTGCTCCCCTTCACCGCGAATGATGGCCGTTATGCCGCCATGTTGCTCCCATATCTTATCGTTCTCAAAGCTTACCTCTGGGCCACCGAGAATTATGCGTAGTTGTGGATCGATAACGTGTAGTGCATCGACCAGTTCTAATGTGGCAGCGCGGTTCCACAGGTAAACAGAGAAGGCGATGATGTCTGGAGCTTCGTCCATCAATTCGGCAATAATGTTTTCGCGTGGTTCATGAATGGTGAATTCGCGGATGATGATATCTCCGCATTGTTCTGACGCGCAGAACGATGCTAGATATGGCAGTGCTAAGCTGGGGTGGATATATTTGCTGTGCAGGGTTGTCAGTATAGTTTTCATAGTGACCAGTTTAGCGAAGAGTTGCTGCTGTGTGAAATGAAATTGTTAAAATGACTAATTATATAGAATAAATCGTGTTGCTCCGTTGAAAATTGAGGTAGCATACCCACGGTATGTAGTACCTCTCCAGTTGGGCATGTCCATTTATGTGGGGATTACGTGCTCATCATGCTTAATAGTTGCAGTAATTCTATACAGGAATTTAGAATAATGAACGCAAAAAAAACAATTTATACAGTGGTAGCCACTGCCAATGGTGAGGTTTTTGAGCATCCACAGCTGTTGATGGCGGGGATGAATGGAATGACAGTATGTCAGCCTGAACGAGATGAACTTATACCTTTACCCGAAGGGAGCCGGCTGTTTACCCTCCCCAATACGCCTCCCATTGGGTTCGATTCTGATAAGGGGGAATTTACCACCGCGGAGTATTTGCCGCGCAGTTGGGGCGGCGATAAAGTTGAGGCTGTATGCGCTTTTATGGCACCAGCTTTTACCCGCACATTGCTTCCGGCAGCAGCATACAAGAAAAAACGGGAAACTTTGCCCCTGTGGGCTTACACTGCTGTGGGTTGGTGTGTTGAAGAGGAACGTTTTTATGTGGCAGCCCAGCAGGTTGATCGTAATGAACAGTGGCAGCCCAAGCGTTTCGATGATCGCGAAGTTGCTCCGGGAGTAGAGCAGTATCTGGCTAAATATCCAGACAACAGGTTGTTGCAGCAGTTGTCGCGCTGTGCTCTCGACTATCACTGTTTTGCAGCTAAGAATCTGTTTTTGGGTCGATGGGAGGGTCCGTTGCCCACTTCACCGGTGTGTAATGCTCGTTGCCTAGGTTGCCTCTCATATCAAAGCGCTGAAAATGAGTGCTGTCCCTCAAGTCAGGAGAGATTAACTTTTGTGCCCACGGTGCAGGAGCTGTGTGAAACCGCAATCCCTCATCTGGAGCAGGCAGAAAATGCGATTGTCTCCTTTGGCCAGGGGTGCGAGGGAGATCCTATTCTTCAGTCAGATACTATTTGTGCAGCTGTTGCTGAGATGCGCCGGAAAACATCTCGCGGTACTATCAATTTCAATTCAAACTGTTCCATGCCCGATAAAATTGATAAATTGTGCAAGGCGGGTCTGGATTCCGTACGTGTGTCTCTTAATTCGTTGCAGGAACCGCTTTACAGTGCCTACTATCGCCCTCGCGGTTATCAGTTTGCCGATGTGCTTGAATCAATCAGGTGTGCAAAAGATAATGGATTGTTTGTTATGCTCAATTATCTGGTGTTTCCAGGGGTCACCGATCAACAGCGTGAGATTGATGCCTTGGTGAAAGTTATAGAAAATGAACAGGTAGATTTAATTCAGATGCGCAACCTGTGTCTGGATCCAGTGATGTATTATCAGGCTATGGAGCGGGCACATGCAGATAATATGGTTGATAGTGCAGGGGCAATAGGTATGAAAAAAATGCTCCATCAAGTAAAAGAGCGGGTGCCAAAAATACAATATGGTTATTTCAATCGAACCAAGGATAATTTTTACCCCGATGGTTACGAACACGACTGGCCCATCTAATTCGTTTTTGCGAGTCCAGCATTAGTTTATTACTTCAGGATATTACATCGGAGATTGTATAGGAGCTAGAAGATGAAAATGCGCTTTATCGTTATGGCACTGTTTCTTGAGTTGTTTTTTCTGGGGATGTTAACTAGTGCAGTAGCCGCCCCGGATACCCGTTATGTGTCTGATCAACTGGTTATCACTTTGCGAGAGGGGATGGGTAATCAATTTCGGGTAATAAGAACTCTCAAAACAGACACATCTATGGAGGTTTTGTCAGCTCAGGGGCAATATCTGTATGTGAAGTTGTCCGATGGTACTCAGGGATATGTGCTCAAACAGTATGTTTCGCGTGCTACACCAAAATCGTTCACGATTAAACGCTTACAAAACGAACTGGCGCAGTTGCAGCCTCAATTGAAGGGGCAGAATGAATTGCAACAGCAACTTGTTGAAGCAAAAAAAACTGTTGCCATGACAGAACAGCTCCTTGAATCAACCAAAGTTGAACTGAAAGATTTACAGGTTAAAGCCGAAAATGTGATGTTGATCGATGAGGAACGGCAGCGGTTAAAAGAGGAACTCGGTGCCGCTAATGGGGAGCTAACCCAACTGCGTAATGATAATGCAGCTATGCTGAAAACTGCCATGATTAAATGGTTTGTAGCCGGTGGCGGAGTGTTGTTCCTGGGTTGGGTAGCCGGTAAGTTTTCGCGTAAAAAGAAGCGTGGTCTGGGAAGTTTCTAGATGGTCGGGCGAGGGGGTTTATTTCATGAAAATCGGCATTGTTGGTTCCGGAGCCCTTGGCTTGTATTATGGAGCGCTGCTGCAGCGTAGTGGTCAGGATGTTCACTTTTTGCTGCGCCGTGATTACTTGGCGATTAGCACTGGCGGTTTATATGTGCATTCCTGTAATGGTGATTTTCATCTACCAACACTGTCCGCTTATCGTGATACTGGCGAAATAGGTGAAGTTGATCTGGTGCTGGTGGGGTTGAAGACTATTTCTAATCAGTATATGCTTGATCTGGTGCGCCCGCTGATCGGAGACTCAACAGCTATCTTGACCTTGCAGAACGGGCTGGGTAATGAAGAATTGCTGGCAGAGGAATTTGGTGCCGAACGCGTTCTTGGTGGCGTTGCCTTTTTGTGCAGCAACCGTGGCGAGCCGGGCAATGTACACCATTTAGGTGCTGGCGAGATCCGTTTAGGCGAGTACGATGGCGGCCTAAGTCAGCGAAGTAAAGATTTGGCGACGATGTTCAACAACGCCGGAGTGCAGTGTGAAGCTGTTGCCGATTTGCGCCGTGCTCGGTGGGAAAAACTGGTATGGAATATCCCTTTTAACGGCTTGGCTGCTCTGCTGGGAAAAGATGTTACCGAAATTTTAAGCCATCCATGGAGTAACGACCTGGTCAGAGAACTAATGTTGGAGGTGATTGCCGCGGCTAATGCACAAACTATTGATATCCCCATAGACGCCGCACAATTCAGCCAGCAATTGATCGAGTTTACCGAGGAGATGGACCATTATCGGCCAAGTATGATGATTGATCGTGCGGAGGGTAGGGCGCTGGAGCTGGAAGCAATTTATGCTGTTCCGTTGCAATATGCTCGTCAGTCAGGTGTCAGCATGCCCCGCGTGGAGATGCTCTTTGCACTCCTCGATATTGGAGAATGATGGATGTAACTTGTATGATGCGCACGTGTCAACTGCGAGAGGTGCTGAATAGATTTTGACAGACTTTTTAACAACGAAAAGGGGGCTAAAATGGCAGAGCTAGTTGTTTTTCACAGTGGAAATCCTAACTGAGTTTCATGTCGTAAGGCTATAGTTGTAGCCGAAGAGATGAAAAAAATATTTGGTGAGAAGATTGAGTTGAATATTTACACCACAGATTCACCCCAGGCACAAAAATATGATTTCAGAAGTTCGACAAATGTTCTTTTTGAACAAGTTGCGCTGCCAATTGATGTGGCGACGGACAAAGAGAAGATGAGACTGTTTCTGGATGAAAAACTTGCTGAGTGACTAATGGTGCCATGTCTATAGCTGAATATCCATCCAAACTGGTGTTGCCCCAGGTGGCGACACCTTGTCCTCTCGAAGCAGATTGTCTTTATCTCCCCCAGCAGACTATATTTTATTTCCGTGAAATTATAGATGAAGTGGTGATACCGTTTCAGGAGGAGGTTATATATCGTGACGATCACTTGTTGGTGGCGTGTAAACCGCACTTTTTGCCGGTAACTCCCGGCGGACGCTTCGTTAAACAATGTTTGGTGTATCGTTTGCGTGCAGCTACAGGTAATGACAATATTGTGCCACTACATCGCATTGATCGTCACACCGCTGGGCTGGTAATGTTTTCCACAAATCCGCAGACACGCAGCGCTTATGCTGGATTGTTCAGTAAGCGGCTGATAGAGAAAACTTAC
>NBLX01000151.1 GCA_002084705.1 Desulfobacteraceae bacterium 4572_35.1 | reverse complement strand
CAAACCATGTTTACGCTGACATAAACAATGTCGGCGTAAACGTCAGCATCGGTCATATGCCCTGTAATATGGTGATATAACGCTATAAGCATATGAAAGTTATCAAATAGAGCAGTTACCTGATATATTAATCCATAAATTCAATTTATTATTTCTCACCCATCATCTTCTTCACACATCAACAAACAATTACCACAGTCCCTGCATATAAATACTTTTTCTCTAATAAAAATCAGCATCGAAACATTAACTGTATATAAATAAAATACTCCAAAGTCGGCATATTTCATGCTTTGTACCACCTCCCATAACTGTTCCGGCGTTCTTGGAAATTTGGAGTCCATCCAACAAAGGAACAATATCTGTCACCAGGAGGAAGTAAATCATGCAACGCTGTAGACACATCATTAATTCATTTGACGTCATTGCCAAAATTGCTATTGACCGCTCGCAGGTCGATGAACACGCACTTGTAGAAGAAATTTCCGAAGCTATTCGGGATGAATTTGCCCACTACAACTATAGTGGTTTGCAGCCAATTAGCGCTGAAGAAAATATGGAAGGAAAAGATGTTGTAGATATCGTTCACTTTCCTGCCGTAAACATTCAAGGCACTACAGAATACGCCGCGTTAGTAGAACTGTGGTCATCAAGTGATGATTACTACCTGAAACGCTTATCGCCCAAGTTCGGCGTAAATGCTCCATGGGCAATCAGCGTATACACAGTTTCGGCAGCTTCTCTACAAATGTTAAGCGTTGCCCATCCTGAGCTCAATCCTGCCGGATATGAGGACCAATTTACCGATTATATTGTTGTTGCTGCACTTAACCCAATGGCAGTTTCTAAAGTCGGCTATACAGACCTGCCCCGTTTCCACAACATAATGTTCAACAATCACTGTTCACGAATAAAATCAAAAATAAAAAGCGGCGTCAGTAATGCTTTATATTATAAAACGGACTTGGATTGGGATATGGCTGGGCAATCATACGGGTGGTGGTGGAATGCTCCATCCTTCGATGTTAATGACCTTTTAGCCGGCGTTGATATTACCAACAACGATATCGCTGCATTGCCTCAGGATATAACAATGCCAAGCGTTACGGTCCCCAATGCTTCAGCTGAAGATGTGGCAGCAGCTCTTAAAGGTTATATGCAAGCAACCATGCCCATGTATAAAACGGGTGGTCCCATGGCAATGTTCAATGGTCTAGTGCGTGAATTTATGGGTGAACTGTTTGCATGGAGTGGTCAAACTCCATTTGATCAAAGCTACGACAACCCCATGTACGATCCAAACAACCCAGCCACTGGCGGCCCTTTAATTGACGTATATTTTGAAGATGTCGCCGATATGAAAACGCAGTTACCAACACTGCTTAATATGTTCTTTGTACCGATGTGGACAGGACAAAACCCAGCAGGAATGCCCCTTATGACTCAAGGATGGAAATTCCCCCGTGCTTTTGCTCTTGGCCAAAATGATGAAGTACAAATTATCGAATTATGTACCGCGTTTTATGCTCAAATGGCTTTAGGCACCGGAATGCACCATACTCCGGCAATGCCGTGTATGGCCGCAGTTTATCAGGATGGCGATGATGCTGTAGCACAAATGTTCACAGCAAAAGCCATTAATATGGGGCTTGCGCCCCCCTAGTCACACGCCCTGCCGTGCATACCAAGACAAAAAAACCAAAAAAAATTCTTTTGGCTTCACCGACAACAAATAACACCCATTACAGTAAAATTGTACTTAATCTAAATTGTAAAAAAAGTCCAGATCCCCATGCACACCACAAAAAATCTAGGGGGGAGGGGCAAAGAACCACAATCAACCCCATCCATTTCAAAACAGGAGAGAAAATAGCACTAACAAGCTATCTCAACTTTTCGATTAAACAATACTCAAAGGTTGACATCTTCCCTATTGATGATTAATTTCCCTCATAGTTTCATACCACAAACAAATTCTATGGGAATCAATTATGAATCAGAACAACAATGATGACATGTTTGATGAAGAGATCGAACAAGAGATAGAAATTGATGCGGACAGTCTGGTTTTAGCCAACGAGCTATTACCTGACAGCCTGCCTATTATTCCATTGCGTCCACGCCCAGCCTTTCCCGCGATTCTGATTCCGTTAACCATCAGTGGCATTGAAAAAGTTAAAATTATCCAGCACGCCAATGAAAGCGACACCAAAACCATCGGGCTGGTGCTGGTAAAAAATGTTGATGGCAAGGATGAACCAGACAACCTGCATAAAATCGGCGTAGCCGGAAAAATTGTTAAGGTGATAAACGCCGAAGAGGACAACATTCAGGTGTTGGTCAACTGCCTAGAACGGTTTAGTCTGGGTGAGCTACACAATACTGAGTTCGGGCTGTACGGCAATGTGGAGTATCATCTGGAAAAAGTTCAGGGAAAACATCAGGAACTCAAAGCCTATTCCATGGCGATCATCTCCACCCTGAAAGAGTTAGTACAGATAAATCCGCTCTATTCAGAAGAGATCAAGATGTTTCTCGGTCGCTCCAGCATGGATGATCCCGGACGTCTGGCCGACTTTGCCGCCAACCTCACCTCAGCCGACGGTCAGGAGTTACAGCAGGTATTGGCAACCATTGACGTACGTCAACGCATTGAGCAAGTGTTGGTATTACTGAAAAAGGAGCTGGAGGTTTCCCGTATCCAGAGCAAAATTTCTAAACAGATTGAGGATAACATCTCCGACCAGCAACGCCAGTTTTTCCTGAAAGAACAACTGAAAACCATCAAAAAAGAGTTGGGACTGGAAAAAGAGGGAAAAGTAAGTGAAATTGAAAAATTTCAAAAGCGACTGACGGGGTTGACCTTAAACGATGAAGCACAGAAAGCTGTTGATGAAGAGATAGAAAAACTTCAATTAATTGAACCTTCATCGCCGGAATACAATGTCAGCCGCAACTATCTCGACTGGCTGACAATTCTGCCCTGGGGGAAAAACACCACCGATTCCTATGATATTGCCAAGGCTAAAAAAGCACTGGATCGTGACCACTTTGGTCTTGAAGATGTCAAAGAGCGCATCCTTGAATTTATCGCCGTTGGTAAAATGAAAGGGGAAATTTCTGGCTCCATCCTGTGTTTAGTGGGACCACCGGGGACAGGAAAAACATCCATCGGCAAAAGTGTTGCCAGCGCCCTGAATCGCAATTTTTTCCGTTTCTCCTTAGGAGGAATGCGCGATGAAGCAGAAATAAAAGGGCACAGACGTACCTATATTGGCGCCATGCCCGGCAAGTTTATTCAGGCGATGAAGCAGGCCGCCAGTTCCAATCCATTACTAATGCTCGATGAGATTGACAAAATCGGGGCATCCTTTCAGGGTGATCCTGCTTCAGCGTTACTGGAAGTACTGGACCCAGAGCAAAATAGCTCATTTCGCGATCACTATCTGGATGTCCCTTTCGATCTGTCCAATGTACTGTTTATCGCCACAGCAAATCAGCTCGATACCATTCCAGCACCGCTGCTTGACCGCATGGAGATCATCCGCCTGTCGGGCTATATTCTTGCCGAAAAAGTTGAAATTGCTCGGCGGTACCTGATCCCCAAAGCGCTAAAAAGCCATGGTCTAACCAAAAACAAAATAGCTATTCGCAAAACTGCTTTGGAAACAATTATCGACAGTTATGCTCGTGAGGCTGGGGTACGCGGGCTGGAAAACAAAATTAAAAAGATCATGCGCAAAGCAGCAATGGAATTCGCCAGCGACCGCAAAGACAAAATTGTTGTCAGCAAGAAAAATATCGAAGAGTATCTGGGCAAACCAATATTCAGCAAAGATGAACTGTTTAAAAATGTTGCCGGCATTGTAACCGGGCTAGCATGGACCAGCATGGGTGGAGTAACTCTGCAGATAGAGGCAACAGCAATGCCCAGCAACAACAAGGGCTTTAAACAGACTGGACAGTTGGGCAATGTGATGGTGGAAAGTTCAGAGATTGCCTACTCTTATCTCATGGGGCACCTGAAAGAGTACGACATGCCAGAAAATTTCTTCGATACCCATTTCGTCCACCTGCATGTACCAGCGGGAGCCACTCCAAAAGATGGTCCATCCGCAGGAATAACCATGGCTACAGCACTGCTATCGATGATAACCGGCAAAAAAGTGTGCGATCAATTAGGAATGACCGGAGAGTTATCACTTACGGGACAGATACTTCCTATTGGCGGCTTAAAGGAAAAAACCATCGCCGCGCGCCGCAGTGGACTGAAGACACTCATCTTTCCAGCGGGCAACCGCAAAGATTTTGAAGAGTTACCCGACCATTTGAAAGAGGGGCTGGAAGTACATTTTGCAAAAACATATCGCGATGTGTACAATGTCGCCTTCAAATTCAACAACTACTGCAATTTGCCGCCCTGCACGGTGGCGGCTTGGGTGAACAACAACAGTAGCATCCAATGGTAGCTTCGTACCGCCTTGACCTCGTCACAGCAAACTGATAGTGTAGCGAACATGAAACCAGCACAAAAATATATACAAATATTGCAACAATGGTGGTGGCGCAACTGTTTTTAAACTGGACGCGCTCTCAACCTGAAAAAAACAATTTGGAGTCGCGTTTTTAGTAAACGCGGCAACTAAGCATCAAAAAGCCGCGAGCATAAATCGCGGCTTTTTTTATAACAACTTCAGTTCATAAGGATATCAACATGCGCATACTTTCCGGCATCCAACCCTCTGGCTCTCTACATCTGGGCAACTACTTCGGCATGATGAAAAAGATGATCGAATATCAGCAGGAGGGTGAGTTGTTCTGCTTTATCGCCAATTATCACGCCATGACCTCTCTCTCAGATGGCAAAGCTCTTGCTCAAGGCACCCTTGAAGCGGCAGCTAACTTTCTCGCATTGGGGATGGATCCCGAAAAAAGCACCTTCTGGGTTCAATCCGACATTCCAGAAGTGCAGGAATTAACCTGGTTTTTATCCAACTTTACCCCCATGGGGCTACTCGAGCGTTGTCACAGTTATAAAGATAAAATTGCCAAAGGGATTACCGCCAATCACGGATTGTTTGCCTATCCAGTGTTGATGAGCGCCGACATTCTGATGTTTAACAGCGAAAGGGTTCCCGTCGGCAAAGATCAGAAGCAACACGTTGAGGTCGCCCGCGATATCGCCATAAAGGTCAATAACAAGTATGGTGAAATATTTACCCTGCCAGAACCAGATATAGATAACAATGTAGCAACGGTTCCCGGTCTTGATGGCCAAAAAATGAGCAAAAGTTACGGCAACACCATCGACCTGTTTCAGGACGAAAAAAAACTGCGCAAGCAGATTATGCGCATCGTCACCGACCCCACTCCCGTGGAAGAGCCAAAGGATCCAGACAATTGCAATGTGTTCCAAATATTCCGTCTATTTCTGGACGACAACCAGCAACAAGCTCTGCGTCAGCGTTACGAAGCTGGCGGCATGGGCTATGGGGAGGTAAAGCAGGAGCTTTTTGAGACTGTACGTGACTACTTCGTCCCCTTTACCGCGCGCCGCAACGACATCCTCGCCGACAAGGAGCAACTGCATAAAACCCTCGATATGGGGGCAGAAAAAGCACGTTACTCCGCGGCAAAGGTGTTGCGCAAGGTAAGAAAAAAATCAGGGTTAGCTTACTAAAGCGATTCGGTCTATTAAAATCTGTTTTTTTGGTTGCACCCACCTTTCAATAGGGTGAGTGCAACCAAAACCTTACTCAGCCCCTTCACGCACAAACAGCACAAACGCCATCCCAGGGCGTTTACTTCCCTCGTACATGGCAAATTGAATCCGGTCAAATTGCCACCCCTGAGCAACCCATGTGTTGATAGTTTTTTCAAGGGTTTCATCAGTAACAACTGAGGTCTCTGCTACTTTGTATTCAACCATGTTGGCTCCCATCTCACCTTCTTTGAACATAAATAATCATTGACAAAGTGTAACTATTATTCAGCCCAATACGGTGCCAACGCCCATTCCAAGGGACGTCAAACCCATCCATAGGTACTTAGCTGTCGCCAGTGTATCTACTGTTATACTAAATAGTTACGATAAAATTAGAATTTTGCTTGTCCCGGCGTACGCGGAAACGGAATCACGTCACGGATATTTTCCATACCGGTTAGATACATCAGCAAACGTTCAAAACCGAGGCCAAAACCGGCATGAGGGCAACTGCCCCAACGGCGAATATCGAGATACCACTGCAAAGATTCGGATTCCATCCCCAGCTCGTTCATACGCGCAGCCAACACATCGTAACGCTCTTCACGCTGGCTGCCGCCGATGATCTCCCCCACCCTCGGCACCAGAAGATCCATGGCGGCCACTGTTTTACCATCGTCATTGCCACGCATGTAAAACGCCTTGATCTCTTTGGGATAATCGACAACAAACAGCGGCCCGTCCACCACCTGTTCACACAGGTAACGCTCATGCTCCGATTGCAGATCCGCCCCCCAATGCACCGGATACTCGAATTTTTCCCCACTACGCAATAAACGCTCTACCGCCTCGGTATAACTCATAGTCTCAAAATTAGCGGCACCCAGCTTGCTCAGTTTATCCAGCAACCCTTTCTCTATACGATCATTGCAAAACTGCAGGTCATCACCACAATTTTCCAGCGCATAATTTACCATATAGCGCAAGAAATCCTGGGCTAACTGACAGTCGTCACTCAACTCAGCAAACGCTATCTCCGGCTCAATCATCCAAAACTCTGAAGCGTGACGGCTGGTATTGGAGTTTTCAGCGCGAAAAGTTGGACCAAAGGTATAGATATTACGAAAAGCACTGGCAAACAGTTCCCCCTGTAATTGTCCACTAACAGTCAGGGCAGTTTTACAAGAGAAAAAGTCCTGCTGCCAATCAACAGTTTTATCGTCATTCAATGGCGGGCACTGATCATCAAGGGTGGTAACACGAAACATCTCACCGGCGCCTTCGCAGTCGCTGGCGGTAATAATCGGGGTGTGCACGTAGAGAAAATCGCGCTGTTGAAAAAACTGATGGACAGCAAAGGAGATTGCGCTGCGCACACGAAAAACAGCACCAAAAGCATTGGCGCGTGGACGCAAATGGGCAATTGTACGCAAATACTCGAAACTGTGTCGTTTTTTCTGCAGCGGATAGTGACTGTCTACAGCACCTATTTGCTCAATTTCTGCTACGTGCAGCTCCCATTGCTGCCCTTTAGCCGGTGAAGCCACCAGCGCACCACAAGCTTTAATGCAAGCACCGGTACCAATTTTTCCAATAAGTGAATAATCGCCGATAGCGCTATCTATCACCAACTGCAATGAATTCAGGCACGAGCCATCGTTCACCTCCATAAAGCTTACTGCCTTGCCCGTGCGAACGGTACGAACCCAGCCTCGCACCTCAACATCATCTAGTCCCTGAGCCATCGACAACAACTTTTTAATTCTCATAATACAAGCCTCTTAAAACTAAACCTGAGTTGATAAATCAAGTTTAGGCTGTGATAAAAAATATATTTCCATCTTTGCTACATACGATGGTAAAATATGTAGATGTAGCTCTTATTTCTGAATCATATCTAACCAAGATTTTGCAGCTATACTCGAATAAGTATTAACACCGGAGGTTACAATGCCCAACATCATGCACTTGCGCGATTCTGAGCCTTTCACCCAACTACCTCAGGAAGTATTCGATGCTATCCTGGCTGCTTCCAGCATAAAGAAATTTCCCGCACATTACCATATATTCAATCAAAACGAGCCGTTTCTCGGCAACCTGTTCGTAATAAAAAATGGATTGGTGGAGATAACTCTACTCACCCCCAGCGGTGAAGAAATTGTAGTAGATTATCGCGACGAGGGGAGGATTTTTGGCTGTACACCGCTATTTACCAATGAACCCTATACCGGAGGAGCACGCACGGTACAACAAACCGAGTGTTACATTATTCCGCAGCAAATTTTAATTGAAACAGCCGATGCCATACCTGTTTTTAAAAAGTTTTTTGATCATATGATTTTAAAACGGGTACGTGATATGTACTCAAATATTGTTGCCGAGCACAGCAAGAAAGCACTTACACAGGTAGAATCATATCCGTTCAAAAAACGGTTATCTGAAATCATGAGCACTCCGGTTGCCCACTGCCAAG
>NBLX01000150.1 GCA_002084705.1 Desulfobacteraceae bacterium 4572_35.1 | reverse complement strand
TTCAGCAGAATGAGCACGTAATCCCCACATCAAGGGAAAAAGAGTAACTTCAAGGCAAAAACTGCCACTGTTGCTGTTACCACTTTTTTAATCCAGTCGTGCCCTTTATCTACAGCCAGCTTTGGACCAATCATCCCACCAATTGAATTACCAGCAGCGAGAGCGATACCAAGAGCCCAATCGATCTGGCCATGGTATATAAACACCCCAAGGGCAATGAAGGTGTAGGTAAAAATCACAAACGCCTTAACAGCGTTTATCCGCACCAGATCCAAGCCCTGGATCAACAGCGCAGTGATGATCAGAAAACCAACCCCAGCTTGGACAAACCCACCATAGATACCGACAACAAAAAAACTAACCATAAGAAACAATTTGCGTGCCGGAGTTAAGTCCACCTCCTGCTGCTGCCGAAAACGCTTCATTGGATCGATGGCGGTGAAGATCAGTACCCCGATCATAATCAACGCCAAAACCCTCTTGAATATCACATCATCAAGGGTAATTGCCACATTAGCGCCCACCCAACAGCCGACCAGCGCCGGTGGAGTACACAGCAGCGCCAACTGCAACGGCAACATTCCACGCCTACGAAAACCACGGATCGCAAAAATACTCTGACAAAAAATAGCAACCCGGTTAGTACCATTAGCCATCGCCCCCGGTAAACCCATGAATATCAGCAACGGCAGAGTCATCAGTGAACCGCCTCCAGCTACTACATTAAGAACACCAGCGACGATTCCAACAACAAAAAGCAGCGGCAACTGCCATAAATATGGATCCATATTTATTTCCTCGGTTATAATTTAGTAATTTTTTCAGCAAACCGGCAGGATTATCTCCACAGCCAAGCCAGCGGAACTCTGATTTCTGGCACGGATTGTACCACCATGAAATTTGATTGCCCGTTGAGCTATCGCCAAACCAATACCGGTTCCGCCGCTATTGCGATCACGGGCATCTGCCACGCGATAAAAGGGGTCAAACAACCGCGTTGCGAATAACATTCTCCAACGCCCTTAAAAGTAGATCGGGAATTGCGCTATAATCAACTTGATCAGGACCATTATATACAACTTGGCAACCGCATGTTTTTGCCTCAAAATTGGCATCAGCAATGACCGTTGCCAGCAACTCTGATAAATTAATTTTTTGTCGTGGCCGTTCGATACTCCCGCTTTCAAGTCGAGTCAAATCGAGCAATTGACCAATCATGCTGTTCATCCGCTCAGCCTCTAACTCTATTCGATTCAACGACTTCTGTTGCGTCGCTGAGCTCTCCTGCTGGCGTGCCAATTCCAGCGCAATTCGCAAGCGCGCCAATGGCGAACGCAATTCGTGGGAGATATCGCGCAATAAGATCTTCTGCGCATCAACCAGCCCCTCAATTTTTCCAGCCATCTCATCAAAATCGTGAGCCAATCCGACCAACTCGTTTTTACCTTTTACCTGTGTTCCAATCCTGACTGAAAGGTCTCCGCCAGCAAATTCTCGTGTTGCCCGACGCAAACGACTTATGGGTGCCGTCAATGATCTCGCCAAAATAAAACAAATTGTCGCGGTTACGGTCAACAACAACAGCAGATGCCAGCCCAGGAAACCACGGGTTATCCCCTCCAGCAATCGAGGCGGAGGAGGATGCCCCGGTAGGCGAATAGCAATAAAATAGCTTTCTCCAGACGAACCAACCACCTTACCAGCCAAACCATTGCGAGGTCCTCTGCGCGGCAATACTACTTCACCGCTGCGCAGCGCCCGCTGCACTAAACGCTGCAACAACGGTGGCACCCGCTTGTGTGTTAGAGGAATACCCGCACGATCAAACAGCAACAGACGAATACCTGAACGGTTGAATATCTGCCTTGAGAAGGCATCAACCCCACCTTCTCCACGCTTCTCGTAGGTATTGATCGCTTTGCGCCCATATTCTGCCAAGGCTTGACGAGCAAAACTCTGTTGCGCTAATGGAGGAAATTCCTGATCACGGAAATAGGTTAGAACAACCACGGCGGCCGCTACCAGCACAATAATCAAAATAAAACTGGAGAATATTTTTACAAACAGACTGCGCATCAGAGGCTATTCTCCACTTGAGAGTAGAGATAGCCAACGCCACGGATTGTCCTGATCCTCTCGATATCTCCCGCATAATGGCCCAGTTTTTTCCTCAAGGCACTGACATGAACATCAATACTACGATCATAGGCGTTCAAAGGTCGATCCAGCACAGTTTCTACCAAATCATCTCTGCTGACAACTTCACCGACCCTCTCCAGAAACATCCTCAATAGATCGAATTCAACGGTGGTCAAATCGATATTTTCGTTATTTCGTCGCACAGTACGGTTCGTTGGGCACAAGACTATGTCCCCCACAGTCATTGTTTGTTTTTTAGTGTTATTTCCGATTCTAACATCTTCACTAGATGCCTGAATACGACGCTGAATCGCCCTAATACGTGCTATCAGTTCGCGGGGGTTAAAGGGTTTGGGCAAATAATCGTCGGCACCTAATTCAAGCCCGACAATACGATCTACATCATCTCCACGCGCGGTAAGCATGATAACCGCAACCTCACTTTTGGCTCTAATCTGCTTGAGCACATCAAAGCCGTTCATCTGCGGCAACATAACATCGAGAACCACCAGATCATAATCTCCACCCAAAGCCTGCTCCACCCCCTGCTTACCATCATTTACACTCCCCAGCGTAAAACCTTCACCACCAAGATAGTCGGTCAACAGCTCGCACAGCTCTAAGTCATCATCAATTATAAGGATCCGATCCATCATCACCCCGCACCACCTACTATCGTTAATTTGCTCCACCGAATAATCACAAAATCATCATAACCAAAGCAGGCACGTCTGCGTGTAAAGAATTGTCAACACGTAACTTCTGTATAACATCTAAACACCAAGCGGGGTTAGCTATTCCCGTACCAAGGGGGCACCAGTCCGATGCGCACTTACGGTAGATTACTCACTTGATTTATGGCTATACCCTCGAAGAAATTACAACCCAAGGACTAACCACTCCAAGACAGATTTGTTCTACCGCTTGAAACGTTAAAAGCTGCGGGATTCTTCAATGAAATCTCGTGTTTCACCGAAACAAGGTTTAGACCCAACAGAAAAGTACGTAATAATATTGCAAGATAGGGAATCCAGGAAAATAATGAATACCAGTTCCATCGCGGCTTGCCGGCTAGAACTAATTCATCCTGCTGACCACGCTATTTAATTTTGAGGAAATGCGTGAGAGCATCATCTGGCTAGTTGTGAAACAATAAAATCTTCGAGAATGATATGAAACTTGGTGGCATGTTGTTTTTTTGCTTTTCCTGCATAGTATTTCGCCTGATTCAGATTTCCCGCTGCCAGGTGCTGAACAGCAATGGTCGCCAATTTGGCAGCATCGGCCTCAACGGTCAGTAATATGCTTAAATCGGTTTGGCAGCGGTGGCAGATGTCTTCGCCTCGATATTTAGCCCGGCATAACGGACAGCGAGTCATGATCTAATTCTCCAGATAGAAAATTATTTCCGCCAATTCCGAAGCTGCTTCCTGCTCACGGGTAGAATCGCCTACAACACGAGCATCACTAATTTCCTCCAGCAGCTTGACCATGTCCTGGCGGTCATCATCATCAACCTTATCGAGCATTGCTCTTGCTTTGTCTATTAGTGGTTGGTTCTGCTGCTCAAGGTTTAAATCGCCTTTATTTTCTCCACCTGTTGCATCCTTATCGTCACCAAATAATTCCACAATCTTTTCCCGGGCAGAGCTTAGCTCATCATTTTCAAAACGGGATATGGCATTATTTATAGTTATAGACTTGGCAAGTCCGGTTTTTTTCTCCGTCGCCTCAACACTGAGCAAACCATTAACATCGAGATTAAATGAGATGATAATCTCATTTTCTTCCTCTTCGGCACTCAGCCCACTTACAAGAAACTCCCCAATTTCAATATTTTTAGTTGCGTCCTGATTTTCCCCTTGAAAGACCTTTACACTCACACATTCCTGACCTGGATAGACGGTAAAAAACACATCTGAACAACTGACAGGGATCGGGCTATTTTTTTTAATTAGCGGGACAAACATATTGTCACTTGGTATGCCATCAACCTCCCCCAGTGAACTAGTCCCAAAAGTGTAGGGTGTTATGTCCACCAATACTGCATCTACCTCTTCGCCAGCTAATATTGCCGCCTGCATCGCCGCCCCCGCAGCAACACAAAGATCCGGATCGACTTCGCTCCTTGGAACCATGTTTAAATCGTCTTCGAGGCGATTACGCACCAATGGAGTTCGGGTAGATCCGCCGACCAAAACTATTTCATCTATATCCGATGCTGTCAGTCCGCCATCGCGCAGGGCAATATGAACGGCGTCAATGGTGGTGTCGATAAATGGAGCTATCATCTCCTCATATTCGCTACGATGATTTTCAGTACCTCCAGCCCGGCAATTTCACCGGCCTCTCTGGTTGCCTGACGCTGAATATCGGAGAAAAAGGCCGGTACCGTGATTACTGCTTTGGTGATTTTTTCTCCCAGATTTTCCTCGGCAACATCCTTGAGTCGGCGCAAAATAATCGCCGCTATCTCTTGGGGATAATATTTTTTGGTTGCCAAAGCTACTTGTTCATTGCTGCCCATTTTTCTTTTGATCGATTTAATGGTTCGTTCTGGGTAAACCGCATACTGATTTCGCGCTAATGCACCTATTAAAAGCTGACCGTTATCATCGATTCCCACATAGGAAGGTAACAGTTTGCCATCATCAACTTCAAAAACACTCAGATCACCAGCGCTATAAAATGCAACTTCAGAATTGGTCGTACCTAGATCGATGCCGATGATTTTTTCTTTATTGCTCACAAGTTACTCCTGAGTCTTGTTCTCTTCGATTAACAATAACTTCAGCTAAACGTAAAGATTGTCCATGAAGAAGAAAACCCGGTCGCACCTGGGCGAGGACAATTCCCTCTTCGTAATTATCGTCGTGCTCAACATCCACTGCCAGCATATATTTAACATCAAATGGTTTTCCCACACAGTCCAGGGTTTTTACCCCATGTTGAGCGGATATCGCCTCCAAACGACTAAGCAGCATACTCATTCCATCTTGCTGTGCTTCTATCCACTGTTTTTGGTGTTTATTGGAACCAAATAAAGTTTTTTTAACCGGTTTATGCCGCATAGCTTCTACGAATCTGTCCTGAAAATCCAGAACAGAGATAAGCAATGGCTTGGCAGCATTGTCAGCAATTTCACTTTCCCGTTTTCTTGCATCTTCAAGCTGTCTGGTCAAAAGCTTATTGCTATTTTCCAGGGTGGCAAATACCGCATGGAACTCTTCAATCACTTTGTGTAATTGACGTGATTCACGTTGCACTTCGTTCTTCAATCCAGCCAGTTCAGTATACAGGCTAAAAGTATCGTCTTTAGCACATTCTATATTTGCCTTTTGGTTATTATCGAGGAATTCACTAAACTGTTGTAATAATTCCTCCCTTGAATCGTCCCGCACCATTTACTCCCGTGTTGACAAATCGATATTGCTGCTTTTCTCGTTAACAGCCTGATCCAAAATACTGCGAAAAACCTTTTCACTTATGTTCTTGTTGCTTCGCCCTTGTTGCATAACCAATTCTGCTATCTCAATGAGATCGGGCTTACTGGTATCAAAAAGCTCATAGCGCAATCTGTCCTTATGGGTGGCAATGCTCTCATAAGCTATACGTATTTCACGAAATTTTACCGGCTCACGATCCGGGGGATTATTGCGCACCGCTTCAAGGTATGCCTGCTTAATATCGTGATCGTTACTTGATTCGGTTACTCCAAGTATTGTGTATGGTGACTTCATTTCTCCCCCTCGGACGACTCATCAAATTCATCAAAAACATTACCGAACAAGTCTAGTTGGCTGGTGTGGGGGCACGCCTTCTCTGCAGTATTATCTTTATTTTGCTCCGCCTCCAACTCTTTCCGAGCATTTTCCATTGCTGTAGTAAAAAAAGAGGCAAAATTATCATCAAGAAAGCTGCGGCTATTGATAGTTTCTTCGGGGCAAACAGTACACTTTTTAGCGAAGTCTACGATCTGATTGGCAAGAGCAATATCTCCGCTAAACCACGCTTTTTTTGCCAGACAATCTAAAAAATCTCTGGTTTCCCCAGAAATAGTTTTATCCCCATTCTGACTCTGGGCAACTATTTCCATAAAACTAAAATAGCCGTCAGGGGGATCACTTTTTGCGTATTTAGCACTTATTTTCTTAAGCTGGGGATAAAATTCGCAATCATACAGGGTTTGCGCAATAGTGGCAGCTTCATCCCGGGACCAAGACAAAGACACAGCACCGATAAAATACCTTTTCATGATCAAAAAACAGTTTTTTAAATTTTGTCGCTCTTCACCAACACTTCTCTTATACCACGCGGCTAAAAAATAGCATTCATCCCGATCAATATCTTCCTTACATACAGCACGCAACTTCTTATCAAAGGTATTGCACAATATTTTTGGTAACTCAAAGGAGCGGCATTCAAATGCTGCCAAAAAGGTATTCATAAGTGAAGATGTACAAAATTTCCTGCTTTTTTCCAGAAGATCATTGCCTTTGCTCTTTTCTTTATTTGCAATTGCCAGCATTGCCAGACAAATGTATGAACGCCCACCGATGGAACGGTGGCGACTTCGAGCGTCAATTGCAGAGAATTCTTTTTCGGCTAACGAATATTTTTTCTGTTTGTACAACTTGTGCCCATGGGCAAGATGACACTCGGCAAGTAACTGCTGCCCGCGAACATTGATGGGATCTTTTTTTAGCAGGCGTTGGGTAAGATCGGCAGCTTTTTTAAA
>NBLX01000036.1 GCA_002084705.1 Desulfobacteraceae bacterium 4572_35.1 | reverse complement strand
ACCATGCCATCAGTACCCATGGATTGCTGAAAAAGCCTATTTTGGCCAATGGCGTACGCAAGGCGCGAAAATTGAATACATTCATCTTTTCCAGCACGATAATGGCGGTGAAGGCAACCGTCTGCGCCAGAGCGAGCTGTTGTGGATCGCCGGAGCGGATGTAGAGATGAAACAGCCACAGTGTGGCCAGCCCTATATAGCCGCCGAGAATAAGAATCATCGTTATTCCGCCACGGTTGAGGATCGGTTCGCTGGCGGCACGCGGTGGCTGGCGCATCACTTCCTTTTCTGCCGGTTCCAGACCGAGGGCGACAGCGGTCATGCCGTCGGTAACCAGATTCATCCATAAAATCTGTACCGGCAGCAGAATAAGGGGACCGGCGAGGAGAATATTGATAAAGATGGCTGTCAGTTCCCCCGTGTTTGACGACAGCAGATAACGGACAAATTTCTGAATGTTGGCGTACTGACGCCTTCCCTCCTCCACGGCGTCGATTATAGAGGCAAAATTATCATCGGTAAGGATCATGTCGGCGGCACCTTTGGCAACATCGGTGCCGTGAACGCCCATGGCAATGCCGATGTCGGCGTGTTTCAGCGCCGGCGCATCATTAACTCCGTCGCCGGTCATGCCCACCACTTCACCCATCCCCTGTAACACCTGGACAATGCGCATTTTGTCTTCCGGGGTGGTGCGGGCAAACAGCACCTCCTCGTTCAGCGCTTGTTGCAGACTGACATCATCCATGATTTTTAACTCCTGGCCGGTTATGGCTCGGCTGGCTTTCAGTCCAATAGAGTGAGCTATGGCCAGGGCGGTGGCGGCGGCGTCTCCGGTAATCATGATGGTACGGATGCCGGCAGCGGCTGCCACCTGGATGGCGTTGGGCACTTCTTCATGGGGTGGGTCGATAATGCCGACGATGCCGAGGAGGGTGAGCTTATTTTCCACACTGTCCTCCTGCAATACCGTAGTCGGGCTCAGCTCACGGCGTGCCAGTGCCAGGGTGCGCAATCCCTGCCGGGCCAGCCCCTGATAGGCTGCAGTGGCAGCATCAAGGTCACTCTGGGTGATCTCTCTACTGCCGTTTTGCGTCTGAATGCGCGTGCAGCGCTGCAGGATCACTTCGGGTGCCCCCTTGGTGTGGGCAACGAGTCCGCGTGGTAGATGCTCGATCAGTGTCATCCGTTTGCGGCTGGAATTGAAGGAAAATTCGTTGATGGTGTAGTTGTCACCATCTGGACTGAGCCAGGCTTTATAAGCGGCAACGATCAATGCAGCCTCTGTTGGTTCTCCGGTTACATGCCAGCCCATGTTGTCTTTGATGACACCGGCGTGATTGCAATGCATGCCTGTTTCCAGCAGCGTTAGCAACTCTGTATGTTGTTTGAAGTCTATTTTTTGGCCATCTATCTCAAAATGTCCGGCAGGGTCGTAGCCGGTGCCAGTTACCTGAACTTCATCGGAAGGGAGCCAGATGTGTTGTACCGTCATCTGATTTTTGGTCAGGGTGCCGGTCTTATCGGTACAGATGACAGTAGCCGCCCCTAAAGTTTCAGCGGCCTGCAACCGGCGCAGTAGTGCCCGGCGTCGCACCATGGCGCGTACTCCCAGCGCCAGCGTGATGGTTACCACTGCTGGTAGACCTTCTGGCACCACCGCAACAGCCAGGGCGATGCCGGTGAGAAACATCTCCATAAACGGTTTGTTCAGCAGCCAGCCGACAAGTGCAACCCCTATGGAAACGGTTATCGACACGATGCCGAGTTGTTTACCCAGATGCCCGAGTTTTGACTGCAGCGGAGTTGTCTCCTGATCGACACTCTGGGTGAGTTCGGCAATACGACCAAACTCTGTCGTCATGCCGGTGGCGACCACGATACCGCGTGCTCTGCCGTTGGTGACGGAGGTACCCATCCATGCTATGCAACTCTGTTGCGCCAGGGGAGTGTTGTTGTCAACTGTAGCGGTGTTTTTTTCGACTGAATCCGATTCTCCGGTGAGGGATGATTCGTCCACTTTCATGTTCAGCGTTTCGACCAACCTGATATCGGCAGGTATGCGATCTCCAATTGTCAGGACAACAACATCACCCGGAACCAGATATTTACTGTCGACAATCTGTTCGCGCCCGTCACGTATAACACTACATTTTGGCTCCAGCATCTGTTGTAATGCTTCAATGGCATTTTCTGCTTTCCACTCCTGAACAAATCCGAGTAAGCCGTTGAGCACCACAATAACAAGGATGGTGATGGCGTCACCCATCTCGCCGATCAGCATGGAAATAATGGCGGCAGCGAGTAGGATAAAGATAAGGATATCGTTAAACTGACGTGCTACTACCTTGTACCATGGTGTTTTGGGGACACCTTTTAGCCTGTTGTCGCCGTATTGATGCAGACGCTTATCGGCTTCGCTGTTGCTTAGCCCGACCTTGGCATCGCTGCTTAGTTGTTGTGCGATTAGTTCATATTCCAGTGTGTGCCACGACGGGGTAGATGTTGTTGTTTTTGAATTGTCATGTTCGTTTTTCATAGCACCTCAGAGTTATTTGTAGCTGGCATGGCGGTGGTTAATTGAGTGCCCCACTTGCGAACCAGAATAGCAAAGAGAATTGGCACAGTTACTGCGGTTAAGGATGCCGCTGAAACTAGTGCTGTGAACAGGTATTGGTTGATCAATTCGGCATCGAGTAGTATTTTTGCCACGATAATTTCGGTAGTGAGTCGTGCATCCAGGCCAATGCCAATGATCCAAGCTTCGCGCACATTGATTTTTTTCAGTGGAACCATGATAAAAACGCCAATCAGCTTGCCAATCGTGCCGACAAGATATAGAAGAATGGCCAAGGTTGGAGCCTTGATGATTCCAGTTATGTCAGCGTTTAGCCCAACCCAGAAGAAGAACATCAGACCGAGAAAACCATAGCTGAGCGATTGAATTGTCTGGGTAACTTGGGTGCCGATATTGCCGAGGAGGTTGAAGGTAGGGCGTAGCAGCACCCCAGCGCTGATGGCACCGATAATCATCCCTAGCTGAACAAATTCCGATAGCCCGCCGAAGGTAAATAGCACAGTTACTGACAGAAAAAACAGGTTGCTGCTTCGGCGTGGCAGCCAGTTAGCCAGCCAGCCAATGAGCCAGCGGTAGCTGATCCAGGCCAGCAGGATAAAAGTTACGGCTCCGAGCAGTATGCTGGTGGTGCCGGTTTGGGCAAGATCATTGTGTCCACCGATCCATACCGAGACAAATGCAACCAGAAAGACCTCTATAACATCGTCCAACACTCCGGCTCCAATAATAAAGGTGCCGACACGACTGCGGATAAGGTCAAACTCATCGAGAATTGGCACGATAACCGCTTCGGCGGTAGGCATACGTGTCATGCCGATGACAAAGGCCAGCATCCATCCATAACCGAGTCCTAACATTAGCGCCATGCCCAAGAGAAATGGTATGGCAGTGTTCAGAACCGTTAACCAGATGATATCCCTGCTGGAATTGCGCATCTCCTGTGGGTCAATCTGTAGGCCGATAAAAAACAACAGAAAAAGTACGCCTAACTGCGAGAGAAAGCTGATGGGGATACTGAACTCTGGTGATAGCAGCCTGGCGCCAAGAGGGGTGTAGTGGATGCTCATTGCCATCAGCAGAGCAGCGAGGATGCCCGGGATGCGAATTTTAGCCAGCAGTCCGGCTAAAAGGTATGTGGCTGCGAACAACAGTGCGATATCAAGCAGCAATTCTCCCAAATTAAGTTCAGTCATTTGTGTTGTCCCAATGGCGAAAAGATATTAACCCAATTGCTTTTTTAATTTTTATTTGTGCTGGTATTGAAAATACTGTTCAATTGCTAGTTATATGTATATAAAATAATATAACTTGTGGTGGTGTTGTCCAGCCTGAGAGCCATTTTTTATCGATTATTAGTGATGGTGGGTTTGTGCTTACCAGACAATTTATGCCGATTATTAATTCAAGTTGAGGTGTGTCGATGCCCGCACAAATGCTGATTGTTGGTTCAAAAACAGAGCAGATGCAAGCTCTTGCTGCCGGATTTAAAGCGGGGTATAGATGGAGGATAGCTACCGATCCGGAGGAGGCGACCACTATCTTGCATGAAGATCCGGCATTAGTGCTATTGCAGGTGGAAACAATAAGCAGCCCTCAACAACCTTTGTGGAACGATTTTATCCGTAGTTGTGAACTAAGCAATATATCAACATTGTTGTTTAGTATGGAGCATGGTGATATTGAACAGTTACGTAGTGTAATGCCGTGGTGTGCTGGTGTGTTGGACACCTCTTTACCTCTAAATGTGCAGCAAGAATATCTTCAGCTAAATGTGCAATGTCAGGCGATGCAACATGATCTGGAACTGCTTGAGGGGCGTTTGTTTGAAAAAAATATGGAGTTGAAAGAGGGGTTGCAATCGGCAGCACATATTCAACAGACTTTACTCCCGAGCCGTTTCCCGGAGCTGCCTAAACTTCATTTTGCCGCGCGCTTTGTCCCATGTAAAACAGTTGGTGGGGATATCTTCAACGTTGTACGTCTTGATGAAGAGACGGTCATGGTCTATATGCTCGATGTTAGTGGTCATGGCGTGTCTGCGGCTATGGTTACTGTTTCGGTTTTCCAAGCGTTGTCGCCACACACCGGTCAGATTATCAAAACCAGTCAGGAATTGCCGCCATATTATCAGATAACTGAACCTGAGCAGGTGTTACGGCAGCTAGACAACGAATATCCCTTCGAGCGTTTTGACAAATTCTTCACCATGAACTATTTTCTTATAAATCCCAACAGTGGGGCGGTGAGATTTGCCAATGCTGCCCATCCTCCGGCATTGGTGTTGCGGGCTGATGGATCTCTTGAGCATCTTGACGCAGAAGGGACAATTGTTGGTATGGGGGGGCTGGTGCCTTATGAGCAGCAGCAACTTAATCTTGGTGTCGGCGATAAACTGTTTTTATATACCGATGGTATTATTGAACATGAAAATAGTGTTGGCGAAATGTTTGGCCAACAGCATCTCGACGATCTGTTGCAGCAACAGCGTAGCCTGCCCATTGAAGCCCAGTGTGAGCGTGTTATTGATAATTTGTATCAGTTCGGTGAAGAACGTCCTTTTCGCGATGATGTTACGCTGCTTGGTGTTGCTTTTGATGATTGATGTCGTGCCTATGTGCTAAATTGAAAGGCATAAAAAAAGGTTAGCTGGGATAATGCTTTATCCAATTGTTTTTTCTTTATTTTTTCCAGTAGCGTTGTTCGTTTCAAGTTGAGCAATTCCGCAGCCTCTTTTTTGTTGCCACCAGATTGAATCAAAGCCTGCAGGATAAGGCGATCTTCAAATTCACTGACTCGCGAATTAAAATCGGTTGTCCCCCCTTCGTTCCCAAGATTTAGTGTGTCGGGGCCGCTATCAGCATGAAGATAATTCTCCGGAATATCTTTGGGTTCCACTACGTCATTGATATGTAATATCGACAATCGTTGTACCAAATTTTCAAGTTCACGGACATTCCCTGGCCACTGATATTTTTCTAAATACTTGATTGTTTGCGGTGCGAAGGTGAAAATGCTGCGTTTTTTTTTACTGCAAAAACGTTGGGTAAATATTTCGAGTAAAATAGCAATGTCTTCACGCCTTTGTCGCAGCGGTGGAATCTGGAGAGGTATAACGTTCAGGCGGTAATATAGATCTTCGCGAAAAGTCCCTTTTTTTACCGCTTCTTCGAGGTTGCGGTGGGTAGCGGCGACAATGCGTACATCAATTTTAATGCTCTTTACGCTGCCGACGGGGTCAAATTCTTTTTCTTGAAGAACGCGCAGCAGTTTTGCCTGTAATGTCGGGTGCATATCACCTATTTCATCGAGAAATAGGGTGCCGCCCTGGGCATGTTGTATACGACCTTTTTTGTTGTTAATTGCGCCGGTAAAGGCCCCCTTCTCGTAGCCGAATAACTCACTTTCCAAAAGTTCTTCAGGGATAGCGGCGCAGTTAATAGGAACAAAGTTGTGTTGCTGGCGTGGACTTAAAGTGTGCAATGCCTTTGCGACTAATTCTTTGCCGGTACCGCTTTCGCCCTGGATAAGAACAGTGCTGTCTCCATCGTCACCTAAACGTCGTATCATTTTGAACAGTTGTTGCATGATCGCCGACTTGCCGATTATATTGTGAAAACAATTTTCTTGCTGCTCTGGTTTATTTTGTAACTTTTTTGGTTGTTGTAGTTGATAAAGCTGGAAGGCTCGCTGGGCAATTTGTGCGACATCTTGCTTGGTGTATGGGGCATTCAGAAAAAAGTGCGCTCCCGATTGTAGAATTTTATTAGTTGGTAATGTTGTATGTTCTGGTACGATCAGAATGGAAATGGTTTGTGGTTTTTTGGTGTTAAGCTGGCTAAAAAAAGTTAAGTTGTCCAGTTCTGTTGGTGAGAGATGGAAAAAAAATAGGGAAAAATCGTGCTGTGCGAACATTTTGAGTGCACTATCGTTGTTGTCTACCTCAAATATTTGGGCAGAAGTTTCACAGGCGAGGTGGTTGGCTAGCTCATTTCTGGTTGAGCTGTTGCTGTCAAACAGAAGAATGTGGGACACGATTATTTCCAAGGGGGTGAGATGAAAGTTGTTTAACTGGTTGAATTGTTATTGTCGCTGTTTGAGCGGTTAAAGGCAAGTGATTTTAAGGTTGGTTTTGGTTTTTTCACAAATTTCTTCTGTGCTTGCGGGGGTTAAAATTATGTCGTTGGCGCCATAGCGTACCGCTTTTAAAACGTCGGAGCGGGTCCATTGTGGTCCGGCGACAATGAGTGGTGAACTTTTAGGTAGTTCCGCACGTATTTTTATCATGGTGGCAAAGCTTTGTTCGTTAACTGCAGTCATGACAAAAAACGCACCCAAAACAGTTTTTGTGCGCAAACCATTAAAGCTATCGCCGCTACCAAACAATATTGTTTCCTGTTTAGTTTTTGTCAGGCTATCGATAAAGTTGGTGCTCAGTGGACCATCATCACAAACAATAACGATTACTGTCGGTTTTTCTGCTACAGGGGTTTCATCAGGCGATGGTGTTTCTTCAACGATCTCTTCTGAGGCTGCCTTTTGAGTGACAATACTCTCTGGCGTGTTGTCTTTTTCGGCGGCAGGAGCTCCCCAACCATTTTCTGCTGGACGGGGGACCATGTGCAGTAAATCTACTGGGCAAATAAATGCAATTTCATTCAGATCCCGATCTTGGCATGTTAATGTTCCGCTGACTATGTAGTATTCACCAGGCGGAAATGGGGTGGATTCTTCTACAATTACTTTTGTCGGTGTAAATAGCTCCTGTTCCCCTTTTTTTAAGTGAAACTTGCGCGGGTACATCTCCTCAAAATTTTGTACCAGTCCACCGCTGACGATGTTGATAATTTCACTAAAGGCATCAGCTTCATCTTCGCCAAAGTCGCCAGCGCGAATATGTTGCTCCATCTCATCGGCAGGTAACATGATCATGGTGCCTGCTAAGTATATGGCGTCTTTGAGGTCGGTTAAAAAATAAGCTGTGCCATTGGCATCACCACTGACAACCATCTCTGTGGCGATCGTTTTTTTCCCGGGTTTGGCGAAAAATTCTTTTTTGCTGGTGTAGCGTGTGGAGACCCCCTCGACTTCCATTTCTATGCCGAGCATTGCACCGACCTCTTCGGCACATTGCTGAATGGCAGCTCTTAGAACTCGATCGACAGTTTCTTTTTCAACCAGTTTTTCTTCGGGTACTGCGGGTTCGCTTTCGACTGGAGCGGGGTCTTGTTCTGGGCTGTTTTCCTCTGTGTTTTGTTTCTCAATATTGTCAGGCTCTACAGCTTGCTCGTCTGCCTTGTCGCTGTCTGTTTCAGCGGTAGCCGTGGTTCCCTCATTGAGTAATTGAGCAGGTACTATAACCTCGAGTTTGTGCAACTCAAATCCTTCGAGTTTGATGTCGCAACAACTGTATATGTATTCTCCTGGAGGAAAGGGCGTGTCACCTTGAGGGTCAATTTGAGCAGGGATAAAGTCTTCAACGCTAGTGCGTTTAAAATGAAAGTTTTGCGGATGAACTTCAAGAAATACAGTTGTGTAAATTCCCGCAATAATATTTGCTACTTCGCCGAAGGCATCGGCTGCCTCCCCTGTGAAACTGCGCTGTTTGCAGTTTTCCTCTATCTGTTCTTGAGGCAGCATAATCAATGTGCCGCCTAAAATGACTGAATCTTTGAGGTCGGTTATGATGTGTGCTTCACCATCGCTGTCTCCAGAGACAACCATGGTGGAGATTACCGAGCGTCCACGATTTATTTCTAGAAGTTTATCTTTGCTGAGAATTATTAGGTGGTGATCAACGAATTCGATTGGTGCGCCGAGCAGCGCACCAACCTCTTCGGAAAGCTGATCTAATATGGTATTAAAAACACGTTGAACAACTGCTGAAACGGCCACAGAGTTACCTATTTAGGGGTTTTTAGCTTGAGTTCAACGAGAAATTCCCCTTCATCAAGGTAGAAGGGCACTGTGGTCCATGATGCATCGTCCATGCCGCTGATTTTATATGAACGACCGGCGAGTACTGTAGGGATGGCCAAGTTGATATCTACGCCATGTTCTACAAAACCGTCTTTAATGCCACCAAGTATCATGTTGGCCAATTCGCCTATTGTGTCTTTTACCTCTTCATCGACCTCTTCGACGCTGACACCCAACAGGGATTCGGTTATGGCAAATGCAACATGTTGTGGGCAGTGAATTGTTAACATCCCCTGTAGGTCACCGGCAAAACCGAGCATGCCAGAGATGCTTTTCTGAAATTTATACACCTTTTCAGACAAAGAAATCCCTGGTGTGAGTGGTATCATCAACATGGTGTCGAAGACTGCTTGGGTGCTGTCTATAATTTGTTGTTGAAGGTCTAAATCCACGTATCTCTCCAGCTGGGAGTAGTTGAAAATATATGAACTACGTCTGGGTGAATATTAACCGTTACATTTCAGCTGCAACTCAACCAAAAACTGACCAGAGGCAGAATCGAATGGCACGACAACCCAATCCGCGTCAGATACGCAGTCCATGCTGTATTCATCACCATGGATGCAAGATGGTATTGACAGCGTAACACTGTTGCCGCCAGAGTCGAGAACCATTTTGATATTGCCGGCCAGCATGTTGGCTAATTCACCAATAGCATCGGTTACGTCATCATCTACTTCGGTTACTTCCATACCGAGGAAGTTGCCAGTAATCGCCATGGCAACTGAATCCGGTAAATGGATAGCTAACATCCCTTTACAACTGCCCGCCAGTCCTATAACGCCCGAAACGGAGCCTTTAAACTCAGTAACACTTTCATTTAATGGATCCCTTGGTGTGATATCCATCATGATCATGGTTTCAAATATTTCGTTGGTCGCGTCGACAATGTTTTCCATTAGGTTCAAAATACGTCCTCCACATGATTTTATATAAAGGTTTGCGCGGGATAGTGCTACATGATTCCGCCTAGAACCTCATTGATTTTGTCGGGCGTAAAAGGTTTCTTTATGTTGCCAGCAGCTCCCAATGCTTTAGCTTCGCCAATGATGTCAGCGCCACCTTCAGTTGTTATCATAACAACCGGGATATTTTTGATGCCATCTATCTCTTTTTTCTGGCGTAAAAACTCAATGCCGTCCATGTTGGGCATGTTGATGTCACTTAAAATTATATCTACTGTCTCTTTTGCCAGCAGATCGAGAGCTTCTTGACCGTCGGCGGCCTCCAAGATTTCATCAAAATCTAAACCTGCCTGCCGCAAACCGCGTGATACAATTTTTCTCATTGTGCTAGAATCGTCTACAACCAATACTCTTTTTCCCATGGGAATAGTTCCTTTCGTTACGTTGATTATTTAATTGTTAAATAAAGATTTGAGACTGTCAGTGTCGGCAGCCATAATTTCAACAGTTAATGGACAGTCTTCGGCAATATAATAAAATTTCAGTTCAGCATCGTCATTGTTGTTGCTGATACCATCAGTCAATTCTGGCAAGCCAAGGGTGAAATGTTTTTCCGGCGGTAGTATAGCAGTCATGAACAACCCAGCAGAGGTGTTTAGTATCTCAGCTAGCAGATCCTTGATCAGTTGCTCGTCCAACTCATCGCGATCCATAGCGTACATGTTTTCTGCTAGTTGGAAGAGTAATTCCTTGGATATATTGAGATGTATCTCAAATAACGCGGGTTCAGTTACTAGCAGATTAACACCGAGAAAATCCTGCTCAAGTTCAGATGCCTCCTCTTTAGAGCACTCTTCTATGCTTATAAAAGCCATATTCTCAAGTGTTTCTTCAAGGGTCTCGGTAACTTTACTGTGTACTAAAGATTTTAGCTCTTCCATGCTAATCCTCATTGCTTTCAAGAAGTGGGGCAAGAATGTTACTGAGAATTGCCGGATTTATCGGTTTGTTGGCAACGGCAAAGGCGCCCATATTTACTAGTTGATCAGATTTAGCTTGATTGCCAGCACTGGTTATGATCAATACCGGCAAGTCAATCAACTTGGGGCTGGCTTTTACCCACTTAAGTAGTGTTTCACCATCCATTACCGGCATATTAAGGTCACTGATAAGCAAATCAACCGGCTGTTGTTTAACCAAGGTGAGAGCTTCTTTGCCATTCTCGGCTTCTAAAAATTCTGTTTCTGTCAGCCCAATTATTTCCAGACAGCGTTTGATCATCATGCGGGCAGTCCCGGAGTCGTCCGCTATCACAATTTTCTTCATAGGATTATTTCCCCTTTGTATCGGTCATCGCACTCTGCAGAGTGTCAAACATTTCATTAACTTCGAGCATAACCATAGCCAGTTGTTCTGATGTTAGATCATAATACTGAGTATAGTTTTTATCCAGATGGTATTGTAAAGAGTCCGACGATTGACTACCACACATCATGGCTACAATGCAACCGAGGTGTACCGCATAAACTAAAAGTCGATGCTCTTCGGGTGTGTCGGCGGGATTGTGGTGGTAGCGTATTGCCGCAGCTAATGAGTCCGGTAATTCCCAACTTTTAGCGAGCTCATACCCAGCTTCTGTGTGGTCAAGACCAACAAGATTACGTTCTCCTGCCAGGTAGTCGGTTACTTCGTTGTCGTCTATCTCTGCCAGCACTTCGTTCGCACTTTGGGTTAAGAAGTCTGATAGTACTGCTTTGCCAACAGCGTGCAAGATCCCTGCGGTGAAAGCCAGGTCCTGGTTGATGGGTTGTTTAGCGTGTTTGGCTATTTCACGTGAGGCTATGGCGGTACGCAGGTCATGGTTCCATAATTCACTCTTGGGACCATTGTAACCTTTAAGCTCTTTGTGAAACAGTGCTGCTGCACTGTCTTCAAGGGCGATACCGGCAATCATCCGTTCCCCAAGATAACCAACTGCACGGTCAACAGTGCTGACTTCGTGTACTAGTCCATAGGCAACAGAGTTGACTATTTTAAGAACACGGGCTGTCAGTGCCGCATCGCATCTTACTATATCGATTACCTCGCTCAATTTGTGATCAGAACTGGCTGTTAGTTCTAGTAGTCGCGAGGCGCTCGGTGATAGCAATGGGACCTTTTTAATCGCGGCTAGAATTTCCTCTTTAGTGGCACGTTGTTTCATGTTTTCCCTCGCCTATTAAAGCTTCCAGTCGCTACGACCCGGCGACGATAATATGATTTCCCCCGTCGATACAGCAACGGAAACGGTACGACTGTGGGTTGCGCCAAGGTCTTCTGCAACTGAGCCGAGACCGTATTTCCATAACACTTTTTTTATTGATAAAGCATTGCGTTTGCCGATGTTAAAGGTGTTATTGGGATCCATAATTTTAGCTCCTCCGGCTAATTTGACAATGAAGCCGCGCCCTTTTGGATCGCACCCCATCCCTGCCATCAATTTAAGCAACGCTGGAATGCCGGTGTCGGCAAAGTATCCGGGGCGAGTTTTTACTTTGTCCGGATTAATTTTTGATTCCGGTAGTGCCACGTGTACCATGCCAACAGTGCGTGTTTTCGGGCACATAAATATAACAGCTACGCAGGAGCCGAGAGCAAAGGTTTTAACAATATCTCCAGGGGTTTTCGATGCTCCGAATTCGCCAACCCCTAAAATTAAATTGCTCATAGGTGTTTATCTCTCTGTTAACAGTGAAATTATTTTGGAAGCCATGTCCTCTATAGCAACTAATTGTTGTGCGCCACCCTTTTCGTAGGCTACTTTAGGCATACCAAAAACAACACAAGATGCTTCATCTTGGGCAATGTTTTTTGCCCCAGCCTGCTTCATTGCCAACATCCCATTCGCACCGTCGGAGCCCATGCCGGTTAGCATGGCACCAACGGCGTTGCTGCCGACATTTTTGGCTACAGAGTTCATCATTACATCTACCGAGGGGCAGTGACCACTAACTTTCTCCCCCTCGTGACATCTTACCTGGTAAATACCACCTGAGCGTATAACTTCTAATTGCAGGGCTCCTGGAGCTACTAGAATCCGCCCTTGACGGATTCTGTCGCCATTTTCGGCCTCTTTAACTTCCATGGCGCATAGCTGATTTAGCCGTTCGGAAAACATTTTGGTAAAACCTGGCGGCATATGTTGAACAATGACAACCCCAGGAGTGTTAACGGGGAATTTGGTGATAACTTTTTTTATTGCTTCGGTGCCGCCAGTTGATGCGCCAATAGCAATAACCTTGTCGGTTGATTCGGCCAATGCTTTGTTGGCAATTGATGTCGTTGCTGTCGGAGCTGTTACGCGTTTATTCTTCCAGTGTGAGACATTGGCCCTAGCGGCAATTCTAACCTTGGAACGTAATTCTCCTAACATGGCATTTAATCCATGAGCCATGTTGGTGGTGGGTTTGGCAACAAAATCTACTGCTCCGGCTTCCAATGCCTCCAGTGTGATCTGCTTCCCTTTTTGGGTTAGGGAACTGACCATCACTATAGGTATGGGAAACTGTGGCATCAGTTTGCGTAAAAAAGCAACTCCGTCCATGCGTGGCATCTCAACATCCAAAGTGAGAACGTCAGGTTTGAGTTGAACTATTTTATCACGGGCAAGGTAAGGGTCTGCAGCGGTACCGATCACCTCAATGTTGGGATCGGCGGATAGCCCCTGAGAGAGAATTTGGCGTACTAACGCGGAGTCGTCCACGATTAAAACACGGATAGGGCGTGCCATTAACCTAAACCTTTCTGATATGCAGCCGGAAATAGATATTTGAACAGCGTATTGTCACGTCCAAGGGTTTCAGAGTGACCAATGAAGAAATATCCACCAGCTTCCATGTTTTGATGAAATCTTTGTACCAAGGCATTGCGTGTGTCTTGGTCGAAATAGATCATTACATTGCGGCAAAAGATGATTTGAAACTGTTTTTTAAATGGGAATGTTTTATTCATAAGGTTAAAACGACGAAAGGTTATTTCGTTGCGCAATGTATCGCACACTTGCATCTTTCCGTTGGCACACTTGGTGAAATATTTACGCTGTAGAGAATCGGGAAGAGATGCAACCTTATCTACAGGATATATTCCTTGCTGAGCCGTATCCAATACCTGTAGTGAAATGTCCGTCGCTAGAATCCCGGCGTCCCAACTGCTGTACTTGTGACCTAAATATTCGTGCATAAGCATCAGCAGTGTATATGGTTCTTCCCCCGTTGAGCACCCAGCACACCAGATACGGAGATCTTTGCGGTTTTGCTTTTTCAGTTGCTCACATATGTTTGGCAGGGCAGTGTTTTGAAAATAATCAAAATGATCTTTTTCTCGGTTGAAATAGGTGTAATTGGTTGAAACCAAATTGATTAAATTACTTACCGCTTCGCCTGTAGAGTCGGTATTAAGATAGTCGTAGTAGTTTTGAAATGTGCCTAGCTTTTTGTCGCGGATCATTTTTTGCAAACGTCCAACCAGCAGAGAGCGTTTCTCGTCTGTTAAGTTGATACCAAATCTATCGTAAATAAGTTGACGTAATGCGTTAAATTCCTTATCGGAAATTGCCATCATTGTCGTATTGTGCTTGGTGTTCACGCTGATAAAAGCCTCCAATATTTTAACGTTGGCTGTTGTCTGTCAAAAATTGATCTGATTTTTGGATTAATTGCTACCTGATCAAATGGCGGGGTTGTCAGGGGCAAACTATTTCATCTCTACGAGGTTGCCAACGTCAAGGATAAGACTTACTTCGCCATTTCCGAGGATGGTGCAACCTGAGCAGCCACGTACATTGCCAATATATTCAGAGAGCCCCTTGATAACGGTTTGTTGTTGTCCCATTATTTCGTCAACCAGCAGGCAGGTGCTTTGCCCCTGGTATTCTAAAACTATTAGTATCCCCTCTTCAAGGGATGTGTGGTCTGGTTCGGCATTGAGTAGCTCGTGTAAACGAACTACAGGAAAGAAACTTTCGCGTACTCGTACCAGTTCCTCTGAGTCAGGAGTGATGGTAATGGCATCAGATTGTGGTCTGAATGCTTCTTTTATTGAAAGGATGGGGACAATGCATTGAGCATTGCCGACTCGCACCAGCATGCCGTCTATAATTGCTAGTGTTAGCGGAATGCGCAGCTTAATAATGGTTCCTTTCCCGGGAACGCTGTTGACGTCAACCTTGCCTTTGATCTTTTCCAGGTTTTGCTTAACAACATCCATGCCGACGCCGCGACCGGAGATGTCGGTGATTTTTTCTGCGGTAGAAAATCCGGGCTGGAAAATCATGTTGTAAATTACTTTATCACTTAGGTCGGAACCATCTCCATCAATTAGGCCGTTTTTAATAGCTTTTTCCAGAATTTTTTCTTTATTGAGCCCGCGACCGTCATCTTCGAGGGTTATCCATACCTCACCCTCTTCGTGGCAAGCGCTAAGTTTGATGGTTCCGGTTTCGGTTTTACCTGTAGCCAGACGCTCTTCTGGTGGCTCTAGACCGTGATCCATCGAGTTGCGTAGAATATGCACCAGTGGATCGGTGATGGTTTCAATGACGGTCTTGTCAACCTCGGTGCCTTCTCCAGTAAGTTGCAGGTCTACCTTTTTGCCCGATTTAACCGAGAGATCGTGCACTAAACGGATCATGCGACGAAACAGTCCGGAGACCGGTATCATACGGATGATCATGGCCATCTCTTGAAGCTCCCGTACCAGCTTGCCCATTTGTTGAGCGGCTTTGTTGAAGCTTTCCAGCTCTAAGCCATCAAGGTCTGGGTTGTGGATAAGCATATTCTCAGCAATAACTAATTCGCCAATAAGGTTGATCAGGCTGTCGAGTTTTTCAAGATCGACTCGTATATCCTGCTTTTTAACTGCTTTGGCTTTTGCTTTGGTTTTAGGCTTGGGTTTTGGGGCAACGGGTTGCTCTTTTACCTGTTCCTGTGAAGATAGTGCTTTGTCTATATCTTCGCTAGAGGCTTTGCCCATTTCAACTAATAGGTCACCGATAGGTTTTTGTTGTTGATGCAGGGCTTCTTCTATGTCTGGCTGTTTGACTACCCCCTTTTCAACTAGAACCTCACCTAGTCGTGGTGCTGGCAAGGACTTTAATGCCTCGATGTGCAGGTCAATATCCTCGATGTTGTCTGTGCCATCGCTGGCAAGGGAGTTCATCCCGTCGCGTAAGGCATCTACCGCTTGTAATAAAATATCAAAAGGGTTCTCTGAGGAAAAAGACCCGCCACTTTTGATGATGTCGAGAACATTTTCAAGTTGGTGGCTAAGTTTTTCTAAGTTAGCATAGCCGAAGAAACCGCTATTGCCTTTGAAACTGTGGATGTTTCGGAAGATGCTAGGTAGGTAATCTGGATTGTCGCGCTCTTTTTCCCACGATAATAATCCTTGTTCTGACGCCTCAATTAGTTCTTCGCCCTCTTGAGTGAATCGTTCAACCATCTCCGGGGTTATCTCAAGTTTAAACTCATCAACCTCTTCCTCAACGTTATCTTCCGTTGAAGCCTCAGGTGTGGTTTCTTGTTGTTCTGGTTCTGCAGCTGGTTGTTCCATGGCTGTGTGAAATTTAGCCGCCATTATCTTGCTATCATCTTCAAGTGCTTCATCGTTGAAGTTTTCATCAACGCAATCAAGGGCATCTTTCATGAAATCACATGATTCACACAGCAAGGTGACATGTTCGGGAAGTAGTACCATTTTATCTGAGCGCACCATATCAAGCAGGCTTTCAGCTGCGTGAGCTACCCCGGTTATATTGTTGAACTCAAGAAAACCAGCACTTCCTTTCATTGAATGAAAGAGGCGAAATACTGCATTTATCGTTTCGTTGTCAGTGCTTTGTCCCAACTCGATAATCGTGGGTTCGAGTTGTTCGATCATGTCACGACTTTCTTGGGAAAACTCTTGGATGATTTCTATCTGATCGCTGCTTAATTCTTCAGTCATGGTGAGTTCCAGTTCTCCGAAAAATGTTTAGTGTGTCCAGGATAAAATTTTCTGCCGCGGCAAAACTTTGTTAAGCGTGTGAATGAGACAGGCAACTAAAGCTTATCAATGAATAAAGGACGATTATAATGTAAAAAAGAAAATTTCTGAAATTGTTTTTCCTGATAATGGATATTATCCCCGATTTCGTAAGTTTGCAAACATGTTTTTGCTAATAAATTAGAGCCTATGTGTTGAGATTGGCAGGTTTTTGGTGAAGGGTTTGACGGCTTTTTTCTTTAGTGTCAAAAAAATGACAATTACTTTCTTGTTTCCGTGGGTAAATATGGTGTCGCAAAAAGAGTGTCTCTCTGGTGTTGCAGGTGCTTGTTTAAGGTTTTGACGTACGGACTGATGCTTGTTGTAGTTATTATGGAGATTGCTATCTAGAGTGTGGCGTGTTTCTTGCATTTAAAATCAAACTTCTTAAGGTTTAAATGTGTATATAAAAGTGGATAGGGAAATTGAATAGGCGGGGTTGGTTTTATTTACGGTCTATTTTTAAAACTGAAGGTGTTTTTGTTGGATAAACTGGTGACAAAAAAAACAGTTGTTGTAGCTCTGCTGCTTCTGATTTGTTTGTGTCCGGTGCCGGTTATGGCGCAGGAGTCTTTTACTTTAATCTCTGTGATTAAAAAAGATGAAATGAATATGACCAGATTTACTTTAGTGTTCAGTAAATTGCCGCCATATCATATTAAAACATCCGGTCAGCGCCTTGAGCTTACTATGGGGGAAACATCTGCGTCAGCAAAACTTGCTCTGCCGCAAGCCGACGAACGTTTGTTGCAGATATTGGTGGGGCAGGCAAAAGACAAACTGATGCTTGCATTTTTAATGCGGAGACCACCACATTTTGTCAATGGTACCAGAGATGCGACCCATAATCGGTTAACGCTTGATGTTCACTGGCGGGCGAGGCAAAAAAATACCCGTCCAGCTATTTCAGCTTCAGTGCCCGGTCATCTGACGGTAGGGGACAAGGGTGGGATGCTTGTTCGGGCGATTGCTTCTAAATATCAAAACGGCTGGCTGAAATTTTTTAATGAATATGAGCGCAAACCGAAGTTGCACGTACCGATAACTTATTTTGTTGCCCCTTTTCCTTGTCTGGCGCTGTTTGAAAGTGTTGATAAAATTCTTCCATTTGAGGTTGAAGCGCTGGTACGGCAGGAGGAGTGGAAGAGTGCCATGACCGCTTTGGAACATGTAGGTCTGGACGGTGTTAGAGGGGAAGATCTGGCGAGGATTATGCTGATTAAGGCTGATATCCAACAACGGGCGGGCAATGTGCGAGTGTCGCAACGGTATTTAAAGCGTGTTGCTGATATCTTGGATAACTTGGAAAGTGTTCCTGAACTTTTGTCTGGTTGCCTGTCGCTACAGCAGTTGTATAGCTCAACGGCACAAACACCTTATGATCTTCTGGCTCAAGTAGATTCTGTTTCTTTGAATTTAACACAAGAAGTTCAGCCCTATTTTGATCTTTTTCAGGCTGAGGTAGCGCTTGCGGCTGGTGCTGTTAATCGTGCTAGGGCGGTGTTAACTGCTGGGGTGCTCTCAGATATCGGAACGCTGGAGCCAAGATATCGGTTACGGTTGGCGGACGTAGCTTATTTGAGTGGTGATGTGTCGGGGGCGTCAGAACAGTATGCTGCCATTGAAGGTGTGCTAGGTGGCGATGATGGTTTGATCCGGTATCCGTTTTCTTTGGGCAACTATGCATTGAGTTTATATAGGACTAAAAACTATGCAGCTGCGGAAACGAAATTAAGACAATTGTTGTCGGCTAATATCCAGGGAGATGCGTACGAGATGGTGCGTTATCTTCTAGCGTTAACTCTGATCCATCAGGCAGATGCTAATGCTGGATACAATTTGCTGCACCAAGTAAGCCCAGGTACTGTTGCGGCTAGGTTGGCGCGGTGTAAAATAGCCGATTTAAGTATGCAATTAGATGATTTGCGCAGTCGTCGCCGCGCGTTACAGGATTATGCTGCTCTGGCTCAGGAGATGCTGGATCGTGATGGTCGTGCAGAGATGCAATTTAAGCACGCTTTAGCGCAGCATATTGTGGGGCAGAATTTAGCGGCAATAGAGGAGTTGGTCCATTTTCTTAAGCTGGATCGGATGAGTGAATTGCGCTCTCACGCACAGGTGTTGTTGGCGCAGCTATTGCCTGGCGCTATTCATAATTTGGTAAAACAGGGTAATTATTATCAGGCTCTTATATTGGTTGAACAGAATCGTGATCTGTTGATTGCAACTCACAAGAATTTTGATTTTTTGCTGGAGTTGGGCCGAGTTTTTACCGGGTTAGAATATTATGACAGTGCATTGCGTCTTTATCTGTATATTTTAGATGCAACAGATGTTGGCGATAAGCAGGAACAGATTTTTGAGCCACTGTTGAATACCTTATATGAACAAGGCGATTATGAGCGTGAAGAACACTATATAAAACAATATGTTGCTGATTATCCACAAGGTAAGTCATTTGCCAGAATATTTTATTTACAATTGCAGGCGCAATTAGCGTTGGGGAAAAAAGATTTGGTGCTGGAAAAACTCCAGCAAACAGGGCGACCACAGTCGGTAGAAATAAATCGTTTGGCGGCAAATCTAGCATGGAAAAATGGGATGGTTGCTATGGCACGGCAGAATATTGATGCAGTTATTGGTGCAGATGTTAAGTCGGCATTGCCGAAAGATAAGCTGTTGCAAGCTGAGATAATGTTGTGTCAGGGGGAAGATAATGCTGCATTGCCAATATATCGAAAGCTGGCTGAAATTGAAGAATTTACAGATCAGGCAAAATATCGTCAGGCTGAAATTCTTTTGCGCCTTGGACAACGTGCTAGTGGATTAAAAGTTTTGCAACAATTGGTCGATGAGGGTAAACAGAGCCAGTGGCGAATGTTAGCAGAGGAAACGTTGCAGGTTTTACGCTTGAAGAGATGAAAGGATTTTAGATGGCGAGCACCAGTTTTATTGACAAAACAACACTGTTGTTAAAAAAGAATCTTGATTTACGTCAGGAAAGGCAACAAATTATTGCCAGTAATATTGCCAATGCCCAGACGCCATGTTACAAGGCTAAGCGCCTTGAGTTTCAGGATGAGTTGCGCCAAGCTGTCGAGGGAGATGGTGTTGGTCTAACCGTAACTAATTCACGCCACATATCAGCAAGTGGTGGCCCGCTGGCCACGGTACACGGGAAAATAACTGAGGTGAATGGAGTTGCCGGTATTGGCGACGGTAACACCGTAGATGTAGATCAGGAGATGATATTGCTGGCCAAGAATCAATTGATGTATGAAGCTTCGGTGCAACTACTGAATAAAAAAATGGGAATAGTAAAATATGTGGTTCAGGGTAATTGATTTTATAGCGGGTCAAAGGGGAGGAGCTAATGGACATATTTAATTCACTGAATATTAGTGCTTCAGCGTTGAAGGCGCAACGGATCCGTTTGGATACCATCAGTTCCAACATGGCCAATATGGAAACGACTAGCACTCCTGAGGGTGGTCCCTACAAACGTAAAATGGTGGTTTTTGAGCCACAACCATTATCATTTGCCAAGCATATGTTGAGCGCGGAAAACAAAGCGTTGCGGGGGGTGAAGGTTAGCCGAATAGCCGTCGACAATAGTGAACCGAAGCTAATTTATGATCCGAGCCATCCCGATGCGGACGATCGTGGTTATGTTGCTATGCCCAATATAGATATTCTTAAAGAGACTACGGATATGATGATGGCTACTCGTGCTTACGAGGCCAACGTTACGGCTATTAAATCGGCAAAGCGGATGGCGTTGAAGGCATTGGAAATCGGTAAATAAGAAAGGGAAAACTTATGAAGGATATATCGGTAGCTACCCACTTAAAGTCATTGACACCCTCTTTGAATCAGACACAGCCGAAAAATAATTCTGGTTTTGGTGATATGTTGAGCGATGCTATAAAAGAAACCAATGATACACAACTGAAAGCAGATCAGGCGGTATCAGATCTTGCAACCGGGAAGGCTGATAATATACACGAAGTAATGTTGTCCATGGAGGAGGCTGATATTTCAATGCGTATGTTGGTGCAGATGCGCAACAAAGTTGTTGACGCCTATCAAGAAATAATTCGTATGCAGGTATAGTATGGTGGTGTTACAAAATGTTTGCTTGGCTACCTGAAATTGTTATTACGAGACCATTGTAGATTGATGTGTGAGATTGTCCGGTTTGATGAGGGCTATCCATTGAAGAGCGGGGATAACTTATAGGGATGGCTGAAATTAAGAAAAATACATTTTTTACGACAGTTGCTAGCTGGCCGTTATCGCGCAAAATCAGCTTGGCTGCTGTTGCGTTGTTTTCGTTGTCTATGTTTGCCTTAATTATTTTGCAGACTCGGCAAGCGGATTATCAGCTGCTGTTTGCCAATCTTGCCAGGGAAGATGCTTCATCAATAGTCAGTTGGCTTAAAGAGCACAAGGTTCCTTATGAAATTCAGGGCAATGGTGGGTCTGTGTATGTGCCGGCAGGTACAGTTTATGAAACGAGGTTGGATTTAGCCGGTTCAGGTCTTCCCCAAGGTGGTGGTGTCGGTTTTGAAATATTTGACAAACAAAGTTTGGGTATTACCGATTTTGTTCAAAAGGTAAATTATCTGCGAGCGTTACAAGGGGAGCTATCACGTACCATTGCCTCCCTGTCTCCAGTGGCTGCCGCTCGGGTGCATTTAGCATTGCCGCAAAAGAGATTATTCAAAAAACAGCAGCAGCCGGCAACCGCATCTGTGGTGGTTAAGTTGATGGCGGGGGCGCGCCTACAGGACGCTCAGGTGCGCGGGATTGTCAATTTGATAGCTGGTAGCGTTGAGGGGGTAGAACCGGAATATGTAACCGTGGTTAATTCGGCGGGCAAGGTGTTGTCCAAAAAACCTCAGGAGGGGATCGGTGGACCGATGACACCGGGTATGCTGGAATATCAGCAGGCGGTGGAGCGTCAGTTGGAGCACCGAGCTCAAGATATGCTGGATCGCGCACTCGGTGCAGATAATTCGTTGGTCAAGGTGACTGCGGTGCTTGATTTTTCCCAAGTTTCAAAGATCGAGGAGTTATATGATCCCAAAAGTGCGGTGCCACGTAGTGAGCAGCTTCAGGAACAAAAAGAATCTGGTGGTAGCGCTGCCGTTGGCGGGGTTCCTGGTGTGCAATCGAACCTGGGTGGTGGAGCTATAAGATCCGGTGGAGGTTTAACTGCCAACAGTAGCAATAGTGCCGAAACCACTAACTATGAAATTAGCAAGGTTGTAAATAGAACGGTAGCTCCAGTGGGAACCATTAAGCATTTGTCTGTTTCCGTTCTGGTTGCTGATGTTATGTCCAGTGAAGAGAGCGGCAATGATAGTGCCGGTGAGGGGGGAGAAAAAAAATTGGTACCTCGCTCGGAGCAGGAGATACATGCTATAGAGAAAATGGTTAAAAGTGCTATTGGCATTGATAACTCCCGTGGTGATCAACTCAACGTGGTGCGGCTTGGAAAAGGCTGCTGTTTTGCTTCTATGTTTAGGTGAAACTGCTACCGCAGCTATTTTTGCTGAGCTTGATGAGACAGATGTGCGTGCGTTAACGCGGATAATGATGACTATCGATCATATCCCAGCTGATGTGGCTAACGATGTGATGACAGCATTCCAGAGCGAACAGAAAAAAAACCCAGGAATGTTTATCAAGAGTCACGAGTTTGTGCGTAATGCCATTACCGGATCCGGCAACAAACAGGCCGATCTGCTCCTCAATGAAATAATGAGTGGTATTGATGCTAGACCGTTGGAGACGATAGCGACTATGCAGCCACGGATGGTGGCGAGCTTGTTGGCCAATGAACACCCTCAGACCATTGCTCTGATTCTATCCACTCAACGTTCAGATCATACCAGCAAGGTTCTCAAGTTTTTGCCGGACGATATAACCAGCGATGTTATGTATCGCATTGCAAAAATTGATAAGGTTTCACCCGAGGTTATTACTCAAATCGAGGAAGCGTTACGGCGCGAAATCGGCGGTGTGAGTAACAAAGAGCAGCAAGAGGTTGGTGGTGTTGACAAGGTGGTAGAGATTTTGGGACGGATGGAAAAAGGTTCTGATCGGATGGTTGTTGATAATATTGAAATTGCCGATCCGGAACTTGCAGAAACCATACGCAAGAAAATGTTTACCTTTAGCGACTTGTCTGCAATCGATGGTAGAGCCATGCAGATGATTTTGCGGGAGATCAACAACGATACCCTTACCATGGCCTTAAAAACTGCTACAGATGAATTAAAGCAGATGATTTTCTCTAATATCTCCAATCGCGCGGCGGAAATGATTCAAGAGGATCTCGAAGCAATGGGTCCAGTAAGATTGTCAGATGTTGAGGCGATGCAGCAAAGTATTGTCAAGGTTGCCATGAAGTTGGAAGAGGAAGGGCAAATTGTAATTCCTGGTCGAGGTGCTGGTGATGAGCTCGTCTAAAATAATTCGTGATTGTGCCGAATTTGAGTGTCGACATCTGACTCTGTCTGATTTAGATGAAGTGACTGAATCTCATTCTGGTAGCTTTATCCCCTTGGACAATAGTTCTTTTGCTGCCGTGGGGGTAGCTGTGCCGAATGAACAAGTTGCTGATGTTCCTGCCAGCGAGGAGCTCGGCGATAATAAGATACAACAAAATGAGCCACAACAAACCCGGGATGAATGTCATGCCGCCTATGAACAGGGGAGGCAAAGTGCAATCGATGAAATTGAGGGAAAGTTGGCATCAGCGACCAGATCTCTGGCTGCGGCTTGTAGCGAAATAACTAGTCTGAAAGAAAAAATGCTTCAACGCAGTAGCGATGACATGTTGCGCCTGGTGTTTGTTATTGCCGAACGGGTAATTAATACAGAAATATCCATTGATAGGGAGATCGTGGCGCGGACGGTACAGCAGGCGATACAGGCGGCGGTAAGTGCCGAAGAGTTTCGGATTAAGGTTAATCCGGAAGATATGCAGGTGGTGCAAGAGCGAAAACCTTTATTTATAGCTAGTCTGAGTGGTTTGAGTAACATCGAATTTGTTGCCGATCCTTCCATAACATCGGGTGGCTGTATTCTTGAGTCACCGCTGGGGCGGGTAGATGCCACCATTGAGGCACAACTGGACGCCATAACTTATACATTACGTCAGGCGATTGGAACGGATGATGACCGATCTTGAGGGGGTGGTGCGTTCATGTAAAACTATGCGTGTGTGGGGCAAGGTTACCAAGATTGTTGGTTTGGTGGTAGAAGGCTATTGCCCAACTGCATCGGTGGGTACTATGTGTAATATTACCCCGCTGGATGGTAGTGACGATGTGGCTGCCGAGGTAGTTGGTTTTCGTGAGGGGTTGGCATTACTGATGCCCCTTGGAGAGCTGCGCGGACTTGGTCCAGGCAGCTTGATTAACGTTGTACGCAGTAGCGCCACCATGCAGGTTGGTACGGAACTGTTAGGGCGTGTTGTCGATGCTATGGGACATGCTATCGATGAAATGCCACAACCGGTATGCGATGATGAGGTGCCAATCTATGCTTTGCCGCCCGGGCCGATGCAGCGGCGTAAGATTGCCGAACCGCTGGATCTCGGTGTGCGGGCGATAAATGGTTTGCTAACTTGCGGGCTGGGGCAGAGAATGGGGATCATGGCTGGTTCAGGGGTTGGTAAAAGTGTGCTCCTCGGTACCATGGCAAAACATTCCCATGCCGATATAAATGTTATTGCTCTGATTGGTGAGCGTGGCCGTGAGGTGCGCGAATTTATTGAGCGCGATCTTGGTGAAGAGGGCCTGGCGCGCTCGGTGGTTCTGGTAGCTACTTCGGATCAATCGCCATTATTGCGTATGCGTGGTGCCTTTGTTGCTACTGCCTTGGCTGAATATTTTTGTCAGCAGGGGCACAATGTGTTGTTGCTTATGGATTCAGTGACCAGATTTGCCATGGCCATGCGTGAAGTTGGTCTGGCTATAGGTGAACCACCAACAACCAAAGGCTACACCCCTTCTGTTTTTGCTACATTGCCAAAATTGTTGGAGCGTGCGGGTAGTTTTAAGCATCAAGGGAGTATAACCGGATTATACACCGTTTTGGTTGAGGGGGATGATATGAACGAGCCCATTGCAGATGCTGTGCGTTCAATCCTTGACGGTCATATAGTTCTCTCACGGGATTTGGCGGCGAAAAATCACTATCCATGTATTGATATCCTCCATTCAGCCAGTCGGGTTATGCGCGATATTGTCGATAAAGATCATAACGCCAATGCTGGCAAAGTGCGCGAAATTCTTGCTACCTACAATGAAGCAGAAGATTTAATCAATATCGGAGCGTATGTCAGCGGGAGCAATCCTAAAATCGATTATGCTATATCGCGTATTGACGCGGTAAATGAATATCTGTGCCAAGGGATGGATGAGCGCGATACCCTTGATGGTAGTAAAACAGCAATGAAACAATTGGTCCTTGATCGTCGCCGTGACGTACGAGAATAGTTTCTCCTCCCCCTCCATTACCCCTTTTTCCCCTTTGAGCAAATTGTAATTTTCCTTTCTGATTTATCCTTACGTTTATCTTCCCAGCGCCCGATAAGTTAAAAGACGGTCGTGGTCAAAATTTATCTACAGGTTCAATTGAAGGCTTCAAAACAACACGCATGAATTGGCTAAAAGAGAGAGCTTGTCTGTAGCGTTTGTCCATAAAACCAATCGATGCGATCAGTTTGCGGGAAAGGTGCCTATGAAATCGTTCAAACTCCAAGCGGTCTTGGATCATCGTCAGCGACTTGAGGATTTAGCCCAACAAACTCTTGCTCAGGCAATACAGCGTGAACGGGAGTTGATGAGTTGTATAACCGATGAGACTGCAAGTTTGGCTCAGATATGTCGTAGTTATGAAGAACGGCAAGCCGAGGGGATGCATGCTCACGAGTTTATGCTGTATGAAAACAGGATAAATCATAAACGCCAAAAGCTGCAAGATTTAGATCGCCAGTTGGGCGAGTCACGCCAGCAGGTACAGGAATCTCGACAGGCTTTGGCGACAGCGAGTCAGGAAAAAAAATTGCTAGAGAAGTTAAAAGAGAAAAAACTTGATGAGGTGAAACGGGAGCTTCAGCGTCAAGAGATGATTCAAATAGATGAAGTGGCTATTATGCACAGAAATGGGGAAGAGTGATGAATGCAGGAATAAAATTTTTTTGTCTTGGCGCAACGGTGTTGCTAGTGCTTGCTTTTGCTCCACAAGTAAGCAGTGGTGCCGCTGATGATCTGCAGTCGGATGAGGAGGAGATAGCATCAGTTGAGGAGCGTCGCATTTTGGTACAGCTGCGGCAACAAAAGGAAAAAAACGAGAAACAGGCGCAAATGCTGGAGCGAGAAAAAAATGAGCTAAACCTGCTTCGCCTCGAAGTCGATAAGAAGCTAGACGAATTGAAGACCTTACGCAAACAGTTTGCTGTTTTGGTGGCTGAAAAAAATGCAAAAGAAGAGGCAAAGGTTCAGGAATTGAGCCAGATGTACAACAAAATGGATTCAGTAAAGGCCGCGAGTATTATCAGCGAATTAGATCGTGAATTAGCAATTGGTATTCTTGGTGGAATGAAGGCTAAAAGTGCCGGGAAGGTACTAGCCAACATTGGTGGCAAGAAAGCGGCGCAACTAAGTGCGGCTTATTCAACTTTAAAAGAGGACTGAAAAGTTGCCATCTCCGGCGTAAGGATTATCCAAAATTTTAATAAAAATATAAGAAGTTTGTTGACAAAAAGTTGAAAAATGAAAGGTGGGCTATATGCAATCATTGCCAGTAGTGAGTCTGCTCGCATCGTCACAACAGCTACCGCCAGCGCAAAAATTCAACAATGCTGGCGAAGATAAGTTTTCGCCAGCATTGAAGCAGGCGACAAAGAAACAGGAAGTTGCTGCAGCTAAAAAACACGATGACGATTTAGCTGGGGCGGCTGCCGTTGCTAGTCATGGTGAGTCCAGAAACGCTGCAGATAAGAGCATTGAAGGTAAAGCTGCCGAAGGTAAA
>NBLX01000035.1:8606-20816 GCA_002084705.1 Desulfobacteraceae bacterium 4572_35.1 | reverse complement strand
ATTACCCCTTTTACCATGCCGATTCCCATTACGATAGCAGGAATCAGTTGGCTAGCTACAATCAGACCACAGAAGCCGATGAATGTGATTAATTATTTAATTTGTTCGTTGTTCTTGCCCTACTGATACTGCTCATTCTGTGCCAAAAACTGGAAAAAAGTAAATAAAACCTGTAACTATTCAATATCACGTACAATATCATATTACCAAGCTATGAAACACCTTAACGCAAGACATGACAAGTGAATAAAATAAATATGCGTTATGTGGATTATTGGTGATAACAACAACACAATCTTAGAAGTATCATTCAATAGATACAATAAGTTACCGTAAGTATATTTTAAATATGCAGTAGGGTGTATTTTGTATATTTATTTTTTTTGTTTTGGAAAAAAGACTAATTAAGCAGGTTTTCAATTGGCAAAATTGATTTATTGCCGCAACATGATTGTTTTTTATGGGGATCAAGAATGGGTGGCGTTACCATCTTATCCATTTTTGCGAAACTATCTATATTGTATAAATTGCAGTTGAAAGGTTTACTAAAGGTAATAAATTATGAATAAGCCGTTTAAGAAAAGTGAAGTTTTCACCATATCTATAGCCCACCTTGCTCACGATACCTTTTCTTCATTTTTGGCTCCACTGTTACCGTTGCTTATAGAAAAATTGGGGATGTCACTCACCATGAGTGCATTTCTAGATATTTTACGCCGTATTCCGGCCTTGTTTAATCCTTTTTTAGGATTATTGGCCGAAAAAACCGGTATTAAATATTTTGTAATTTTCACTCCGGCGATTACGGCAATCTGTATGGGGCTGGTTGGGGTTGTAAGTTCGCTACCTGTGTTATTTATTCTGTTGTTTGTATCGGGGATCTCTGCAGCTATGTTTCACGTCCCTGCTCCGGTAATGATTAAAGAGGTTTCCGGAGCCAGAGTTGGTACGGGGATGAGCTGCTTTATGGTTGGTGGCGAATTGGCACGTACCGTAGGGCCGCTGTTGGTAATAGCTGCGGTATCATGGTGGGGATTGGAGGGAATTTATAAACTTATCCCTTTAGGTTTACTGGCCTCGTTTGCTTTGTATATTAAATTGAGAAACTTTGAGGTCCATCAAAGCGTGCGCAAAACAATTGAAAAAGGTGACAGTAAAAAACTGTTGCGTCGCTACTGGAAATTTCTGACAGTGATTGCTGCTTTTATCCTGTTTCAGTCAGCGATGAAGAGCGCTCTCACCTTATATCTGCCGGTTTACTTGACCAAACAGGGCGCATCATTGTGGTTTGCCGGTATTTCGTTGTCAATCCTGCAATTCTTTGGTGTGATCGGTACTTTCTTTGCTGGCAATATTTCCGATCGCATTGGTCGCAGGGCAACGCTGGTTATTTCCAGTATCGGCGCAGTGACGACAATGGGATTATTTATTGTAACCCACAACATTATTCTGCTGGCGGTACTAGGATTATTTTTATTTGCTTCCGGTCCGGTGCTGATGGCAAGCATTCAGGATACCGATTCTCACATGCCCGCGTTTATGAATAGCATGTATATGTTTATCAATTTTGGCGTTGGAGCTATTATTGTGTTTGGGGTAGGTTTTTTAGGGGATTGGATTGGTTTGGAAAAAACCTATATTATCTGTGCCATATTCTCTTGCGCTACTATCCCAACAGCTATGCTGTTAAATCGATTCAATAAACAGCAACTTTTACCCTGATAAGCGCAGCTAGTTACACCGTTGGGTAACGACCTAAGTGCAGGATATGTTCAGAATGAATGTTAAATGAAAGAACTTGCACAATTAAAAAACAAACGCTATTCTATTTCAAGATGGGTTAATCTTCCTGCCTGTTTTATTTACCAATGAGGTTTACCGTGCCAACCGGGGTTGTCATTAGGATAGAACAGGTCGAGTTGAAATCTAGGTATCGTAAACTGTTGGCACCAATTGCCCGTTGGGTGAAAACAGGGTCATACCAGTTGGCAGAAAAAAGGGAGCGTTATGAGTGAGAACAGCTTGGATCAATGCAACTTCAGAGATCTAATAGAAAGAACACGCAATTATCATTATTTTGTCGAATCTGAAAAAGTAACAGAAGAGATGTTACGTGGTCTTGTTGACCTTGCCCGCCTTGCCCCATCAACCAGTAACATGAATATGCAACCGTTGCGCTATATCATCTCCTGCGACGAAGAACGCAACGGAAAAATATTTGATACTCTCTCGTGGCAAGGTTATTTGCGTGGTTGGGGTGGACCGATAAAAGGTGTAAAACCAACAGGATATATCATTATTCTTGGGGATAAAACTGTGTGTAGCAGCTACGTGGCCGACCAGGGGATAGCGGCGCAGTCAATTTTACTTGGTGCAACCCACTTGGGACTAGGGGGGTGTATTGCAGCTAAAGTACAAAGACGTAAGCTGCGCGAAGAATTGGATTTACCTACCCGCTACGAAATTCTACTGGTAGTTACTATTGGCAAGCCAGGGGAGGAGATTGTTCTTGAGCCTCAGGAGGCCGGTAGTGATGGCTATGGCTGGCATGATGAATCGGGCAATTATCATCTGCCCAAGCGCAGTTTGGATAGTGTGATTTTAAAATACTAAAGTGCGATTATTGGGACCAGTACTTTATTTAAGCGTAATAAAAAGCGGTATCGGTAGAAAATTTACCGATACCGCTTTTGTTGTTTCAGTAGATTTTTTGAGCGATGATCAGATAAATTATAAACTATATAATATTACATAACTTGCCAGGATTATAGCAACCCACAGGGCTATACTCCCCGTTGGCCACGAACGTGATAAGATGCCGCGTGGTCCGTGGTGACGGAAGAGGAACTTGAAACCGCGAACCATCGATGAAACGAAAAAGTTGCGCCAGCGCAATCCCAGAGCAAATAATTGCAGGACTATATCGTTCCAGGCTATCAACAATGGTCGACGCAATATCCAGTCCAGATCTAGCTGTACTCGTGGTTTATTTGATATTAGCGGCAAGGTTACAAAAAACAGCAATGTCGCTGGAACCAATAGTTGTAACTGAGCAACTACATGACTTAAGCTGTATGGATGATAATCACCGCTGGTGGGCAATAAATTGTAAAATTGTTGTGCGAACACACCTACACCAATACATATCCCTGCACCGAGCATCAGGGCCGCGCGACCTGGCCAGCTTGGATCATGTCCACCCTCTATGTGTGCAGATGTTTGTGATTGAAAGAATGTCAACCACGGAAAGCGTACTCCGGCATTAAAAACAACGGCTGCGCTACATGCTGTCAAAATTAACCATGTCCACATTAGATGCTGTTGCGCGGCAGCGCCAATAATGAGCGACTTAGTGATGAAACTTGATGTCAGTGGAACGCCCATACTGGCGGCTGAGCCGATGACCACGCAAGTAGTGGTCCATGGCATCCGTTGAGCTAAACCTCCAAGGTTACAGGCCTGATCTTTACCTGTCGAGAGCATGACGCTGCCTGCTCCCATCAGGAGGACTGTTTTATACATGATGTGGGCAAAGGCGTGAGCCGAGGCACCGTTAATGGCGGTGACGGTGCCGATCCCAACTGCCGCTACCATAAAGCCTACCTGATTAACAATACTGTATGCCAGAATACGCCGGACATTGGTTTCGCGTAAAGCATAGATCACCCCGTAAATGGCCATGTATAAACCAATGGGGATTAACACTGTTGCTCCGGCAAAATAACTTAGTAATACATACACTGCAGTTTTGGTGGTGAAGGTTGCTAAAAACACCATCCCGGTAGGGCTGGCGGCAGGATAAGCATCGGCGATCCAGTAGGAAACGGGAGGTGCGCCAGCATTGACCAGGAATCCGGCTAATACCAGCCAGCGCGCTAAACTGTTTGAGCCAATTATTCCTAAATCCAAGGTTGAGCCGTTGGCAGCCAAGCCAGCGATGCCTGTCAAAAGTATCACTCCCCCCATAAGGTGAACGAGGAGATAGCGGAAGCCGGCTCGCCGAGCTGCTTCACTGCCCTCCGCCCAAATCACCATGGTTGATGCCAGTGCCATCAATTCCCAGAACAGAAACAGGGTGATCAGATCGCCACATAAGGTTACGCTGATGGCGCTGCCAGCGTAAATAAAAACACTAGCCAGCTCAATTTTACTGGCTGACTCCAGGGCGAACAGCCCACCTAACCATAGAGCAATGATGAAGGCACTGGCAAATAAACGTCCGGCACAGGTGATGTGTAACAGCTGTAGATCGAAGGTGGAAACCGCAACTGTCCAGCTTGCGTCGCCGCTGTAAGTCCATAGTTGGAGAAATGCCATAATCGGCGCTATGACAATAAATGTTCGTTGCCACCAGCCGCGCAGTATCGCTATTGGTAACGCTGCAAGAATTATTACTAGCCCTGGGGTGAAGAGATATAAAGGATCAGTGCTCATAATAATCCTCCTTACGGCTGATTATCGGAGCTAAAATCAGAACCAAGGCGATGAATAACATGCCAGAAAACAGACTGATAACCACATAACGGGCAAATTCAGGTAAAAAGCAAGCTACGCTGTGGTGGTGAATTATCAGATCGGCTAATGTTAGCAGTAGCGTCAGTATTGTTAGCATGATAACCAAGCGCTTTGGGATGACAGCTGCGCTGCTTATGATCTCTGTTTTGGAGCTAGCCGGTGGGGTGGTCTGCCCATTGTCATGATTATCAGAGCGAGTGTGGGAAATGTTTTTTTTCATTGGCCAACTCCTGGAAGCATTGAGGCGAGGTGCAAGGGGATCTGAGGCCAGAAGAACAGTATCAAAGACAACATCGCTGTGGCGGTTAACGCTATAACCATAGTTAGTGGAGCTTCACCATGGGCATTGTGTGGGGGATGAGATTCTTTTTTGAAGAAGGCAACGTAAACGATGGGTAACAGGTAGCTGGTGTTTAGCAAAGTGCTGCACAGAAACAGCGCTACAACGGCCAAATTGTCATTGACCATGGCACCTTGAAAAATATACCACTTCGACAGAAATCCTCCTGCCGGAGGTAAGCCGATCATAGATAGCGATGCCACAGCAAAAGCACACATGGTCACAGGCATGCGTCGTCCAATACCATTAAGTTCACTTACCCGGGTTTTGTGGGCAGCAGTGTAGATGGCTCCGGCGGCAAAAAACAGAGTGATTTTGCCGAAGGCGTGTGAGGCAATATGAAAAGCTGCCCCTGTTATTGCCTGTGGTGTCAGCAGTGAAACCGCTAACGTGATATAGGATAGTTGACTGATCGTAGAATACGCCAGCCGTCGTTTGAGGTTGTCCTGGCGCAGAGCTATTATGGAGGCAGTCACAATGGTGAAACCGGCGATGGAGGTCAATATCACATTACTGCCGCTGGCACTAAGAAGCTCAACGCCAAAGATGTATAGAACTACCTTCACCATGCAGAATACCCCGGCCTTGACCACCGCCACTGCGTGCAGCAGCGCGCTTACCGGTGTTGGTGCTACCATGGCTTCAGGCAGCCAGCGGTGTATGGGCATCAGAGCGGCTTTACCAATACCATAGGCAAACATAAGCAGTAACATTGTTACTGTTGCCGGTTCCAACTGGGAGCCAAGAATTCCCCCCGGAGTAAAGTTTGTGGTGCCGGACAGTTGCCACACCCAGATGATGGCGGGCAGCAACAACCCTACGGAGGTGCTGATCAATATTCCGAGGTAAAATCTGCCGCCGGCGATGGCATCATGATCCTGTTTGTGTGCTACCAGTGGATAAGTTGACATGGTAAGCAATTCGTAAAACAGGAACATGGTTATCAAGTTTCCCGCAAGGGCTATCCCCATGGTGCTGGCTAAGGCGATGGCGAAACAGACGTACAGGCGGGTTTGATGTGATTCGCTGTTACCCCGCATATATCCAATAGTATATAGAGACGTGATCACCCACAACAGGCTGGCGATTCCGGCAAACAACATTCCCAATGGCTCTAAAGCTAACTTGAACTGTAGCCCCGGCAAAGGCTCACCAAGAATGATGGGGGCAAGATGTAAAGCGTCAGGGCGCAGGTAGAGGGCGGCAACCACACATAAAAGCCCAAGTGCGGTGCTCAATGTTATCCCTTCGCGTAAGTTTGGAGATCGACCACTGACAGCAATAAATAGCGCACCACAGGCTGGGATCAGGATGCATAGTTCAATTAGCGCTGAAGTCGGCATCACATCCCCCCCAATAGTAGCGTGGCAGCTTGTTGTGCAAATTCAACAGGAATTGCGCTGTTGATACCAAAATAGATGTTAGCGATCACCATCAGCCACATGGGTATCAACAACGACAATGGTGCTTCGCCAATTTCCTCTTCCTCTAGCTCCAACAGGGGATTAAAATAAGCTGTTTCTACCACTCGCCATATGTAGATCACCGCCAGCAGTGAGCCAATTAAAATTAGGATCACTACATCCCACCAGCCGAGTTCTATGGCCGCCTGTACCAGCATCCATTTGCTGACAAAACCTGCGGTCATGGGGATCCCCATCAAGCTCAGCCCGCCGACAATAAAGGCCCCCATGGTGAATGGCATGCGCCTGCCTAAGCCGCGGAAATCGGTCAAATAAACGGAGCCGACGCTATAGCTGACCGCTCCCATGGTCATAAACAGCAACCCTTTCATCAACGCATGGTTAAACATGTGCAGTATCGCGGCGCTCAAACCGCTGTGGTTCGACATGCTTAACCCTAAGGTTATATAGCCTATTTGGGCAATGCTGGAATAAGCCAGCATCCGCTTGATGTCGTATTGGAAAATAGCAACCACAGAGGAAACAATTATTGCCGCAAGCGATGGAAGTAAAACGATTTGCCCTAAAGTTAGCTGAAATATTGATTCACTGCCCACTACGCAATAACAGAAGCGCAGCAGCATGTAAATTGCCACTTTGGTGGCAGTGGATGCCAAAAAAATTGTTATCACCGAAGGTGCGTAGGTGTAGGCGTTGGGCAACCACAAGTGGAGGGGAAATAGAGCCAATTTCAAACTTAATCCCACCGTTATAAAAGCGAAAGCTGTTAACAGGGTACGATTGCCGCTGCCGATAATATTGTTGGCATGCAGCTGATAAGAGATATCTTGAATATTAAGGCTTCCGGTCAGGCTGTAGAGTAGACCAATACCAATGAGGATGAAGGTTGCGCCTATGGTGCCCATCACCAGATACTGATATGCAGCTGTCAATGCGCGTCGCCGCGGCCCCATCCCTATCAGAGCGTAAGATGATAAGGATGACAGCTCAAGGAATACATACATATTGAAAGCATCGCCGGTTATGCTTATCCCCAATAATCCTGCCAGACAAACCAGCAGCAAGCTGTAAAAGTACGGTTGCGATCGTGGGTCTATCTCCTGCTCTACACTCCTGTTGGCGTATGGCAGCGCCAGCGCACTAATTCCCGTAACAATAAGCAGCACAAAAGCATTTAAGGAATCTACGTAATAGTCAATCCCCCAAGGAGCCGGCCAGCCTCCGATGTCGTAGGAGAGAGCACCACTTTGCAGCACCTGCTGGGCTATCAACAGACTTACGCCAAAACTGGCCCAAGTGGCACACAAGGCAACAAACCAGGCAATTCGTCTGTTGTTGAAAACAATACACAGCGGTGCCGCCAGTAGAGGGATAATAACTTGTAAAATCGGCAGATGGCTCATAGTGAATCATCCTTGGCACGAATTTCGTCTTCCTCTATGGTGCCATAGCGTTCGTTTATCCGTACCGTTAAAGCCAGCCCTACGGCAGTAGTTGCTACGCCGACAACGATGGCAGTGAGGATCAATACATGGGGAATGGGGTTGGAAAACAGCTGAAATTTCTGTGAATGTTCATTTATAATTGGCGCTGTTCCTCCGAATATTTTACCCATGGAGATATAGAGCAAAAACACCGAAGTGGAAAAGACATTCAAGCCGATCAATTTTTTTATAAGATTTCCGCGCGAAATAACCACATAAAAACCGGACATCATCAAAAATATTGCCACCCAATAGTTATAGTGTCCAACCCAACTCATACGGATCCCCTCTTACGGTTGGCAAAGGTGTAAAACATGATCACCATGATGGCAAACACGTTAATACCAACTCCAAGCTCAATGAGAAATATCCCCAGATGTTGCCCATGCAACGGATGCGCAGACAAGACGTTGTAATCAAGAAAATTACCACCAAGAAACATGCAAACCAAACCAACTCCACCGTAGATAAAGACACCTGCGACAGCTAATAGACGCAACCCCTTTGGTGTGATAACCCGCATCGCTGTTTCGACATCAAAGATGAGAGCGTATAGAATGATTCCGCTAGCAAAGATAACTCCAGCCTGAAATCCACCGCCGGGGCCATAGTCACCGTGAAATTGCACATATAGAGCAAACAGCAAAATAAGGGGGATAAACATCTTCCCGACAATGCGCAGAACCATATGGTTGGCACCAGGCAATTTTATATTGTCTTCGAACTCATCGCCATCTTCGGTGCTATTTTCAGCATAACTGGTTTTTTTGTCCATTGGTTGGTATAGGCGTACTTTAAATTCCTGACGGCGGCGAAACCCCAGCAGCCCGACCAGTGCGATTCCAGCGGTAAAGATAACCACTGTTTCACCTAGCGTGTCGTAGCCACGATAGCTGGCTAAAACCGAGGTGACAATATTGGGAGGTCCAACCTCGTGAGGAGAATCTGCGATATAACGCACCGCTACATGGCGGTGAATCGGCGAATTGGGATCACCAAAGCGGGGAAGATCCATGGTGCCATAAATTAATACTGCCCCAGTTACAACAACTACTAACAGTGCTATATAGGGTTGATGTGGGGGGCGCTGCTCACGGGTGTGGGTCAGTGCCAAGGCGCTAAGGAGCAAAATAGATGAGATTCCGGTGCCGACTGCCGCTTCGGTGAAGGCAACGTCTACGGCATCCATGGTTACAAATAACGATGCCGACAATAAACTAAAAATACCCAGTAACATTATGGCGCAAAACAGCTTCCGTATGTAAACGATAGCCACAACGGTGATACATAAAAAAGAGAGTAAAACGATATCGACGACAGATTCCATCAGTGATTATCCTCTCGTCCGAGTAGCGGCTTTTGCCCCTTGAATAGTGCGGTTTTTGCCAATGCATGGGTAGCTGTAGTACTGGTTATAATAAGGAAGATAAGGATAAAAAATAACTTGATTGTTACCATGGTAAAACCAGATTGGAGCATCAGGGCAAATAAAATGGCAAAGGAGCAGGCGGAATCGGTTATGCCGCTGGCATGTTGACGGGTAAAAAAATCTGGAAGGCGATAAAGACCAATGCCCCCGCTGATGCCGAGAAAGCAACCTGCGGTTAAAAACAGCGCTGTCAATATATCCAAAATATTGCCAAAGATATTGAGATCCATTATCCCTCCGTTGGTTCAGTACCCTCACTGATCTGGCGTTCGAAAAAGCGCATTACCGCGATAGTGCTCAAAAAATTAACCAAGGCGTAAACCAAGGCGATATCAAGGAAATCGGGGCGACCACTCATAAATCCAACTACCGCAATCAACAACACGGTTTTGGTCCCAAACATGTTAACCGCCAGTAAACGGTCAAAAGCTGTTGGGCCGAGTATGGCGCGTATTAATGTCAGTCCCATAACCAGCAAAATAGCCAAGGAAGCAGCAACATACATAACGTTAAATCCCCAATTCTGAAATACGGCGATCCATTTCACCTTCCAGCAAGTCGTGAGCTGCTTTCCAATTTAGCGCATGCACAGTAAGATTGTTGTCCTGAACATCAACACATACGGTCCCGGGAGTAACGGTTATGGAGTTGGCATATGCCATTATCCCAAATTGAGTTTTTTGGGTGGCTTTAATGCAGATAAAAGTTGGACTAATATCCAGGGTTGGGGACCATATGCGACGACAGACAGAGATGTTGGCCAGCACTATCTCCTTTGCCAGCCATAGCAAATATAGCACCATGCGTGCAGGCAGTTGCAGTGGCTGAGCTTCGTCATCGACAACTTGCATCCGATAGGCGATAAATACTGTTAGCAGGACTGATAGAGCACCACAGAATAGAATAAGGGGGGTGTTGTGCCCCGACAGGAGTAACCAGAAAGCAACTAAAATTGCAGTGAGATAAAGTGTGTTTTGCATAAACCCTCCATCTATATGAATTTTTAATATAACACTGTATTATTGAAAAAGGTATCTTTTTCCGCTGGTTACACTAAGGGTGTGGGTGCAGTGATATTTTTGATGTCGTCAAATAGCTCAATGTTTTTTTGTATGCTGTACCAGGGTAGTGGTGGCATAACAGCAAAATCCTTGATTCGTGCTTTGCCACAGGTGTAAAGTAACGCGATTTGCTACAGATACGTGAAGTTGCCTGTTCTATGGACAGTGATTATTCCCAATAGTGAAAGGATGTCGATCGATGGCAGCCATTGTTTTTAATAAAATAAAATCTCTGCTGGAGATGATTAAATTTTCCCACACTGTTTTTGCTTTTCCCTTTGCTCTGATTGGCCTGGTTGTGGCATCACATACAGCGGAAACCATGCCATCAGGAGCTCAAATTTTATGGATATGTTTAGCGATGGTTGGTGCGCGTTCGGGTGCCATGGGGCTCAATCGTTTGCTCGATGCGCGCATTGATGCATTAAACCCACGCACAGCAGAACGTCATATTCCCGCTGGACGCGTAGCAATTTGGGAGGCTTGGCTGTTTGTAATTGTTTCATTTGCGCTGCTGGTGTTTTCTGCTTACATGTTAAATCCGTTGTGTTTCTATCTGTCGCCAATCGCGCTTTTTTTTCTGGCGCTATACTCCTTTGCTAAGCGTTTTACCGCCTATGCTCATATGGTTTTAGGATTATGTCTCGGGGCTGCGCCAGTCGGAGCATGGATCGCTGTTCGTGGAGATATAAGTGTATCTGTAGTTTTAATTGGTTTAGCTGTGCTGCTGTGGGTTGCTGGTTTTGATATCTTATATGCAATGCAGGATCTCGATTTTGATCGTGAACATGAACTCCATTCTATACCGGCAAAGTTAGGGGAAGAGGCGTCGTTTTATTTGGTGCGTCTGTTTCATATCGGTATGATTGTCATGTTGTTGCTGGCAACACCGGGGAGCAATTTAGGCTGGATATATCTACTCGGAGTAGCGACGGTAGCAGCAATGTTATTTTATGAGCACACCCTAGTCAAACCGGGGGATTTGAGCAAAATGGATGCTGCATTTTTTACCATGAATGGTTATATCAGTGTCACTCTGTTTGCCTTCGTTTTGCTTGATGTAATAATTTTATGAATATTAATACAGAGCAATCGCGCAACAGATCAGCTAACACTAAGCCGTTACACATAGCTGTTGCTATAACCGGAGCGTCTGGTGCAATTTATGGAATAACGCTAATACGTCAGCTTTTGAACTCCGGACAACAGGTATCTTTGTTGATATCAAGCGCCGGTCGACAAGTTTTGGCTGTGGAACACAACTTAGACTGGTCGGCGGATGAGACGATACTTGAGCAGCAAGTGCAGACCTATTTTGCTCCACAGCAAGATCAGAATTTACTCACCCTGTCACAGTTGGGCGTTATAATTTTGCCCGCTATGCCAGCATTTTACAGCCAGCCGCAAAGCGTGGAAGATATGATCAATTTTGTTGTCGGCAAGATATGCGACACCCTTGACCTTGAGCATCATCTATTCTACCGCTGGGGAGAAACGCAATGACCATGACCAATAGTAACAACAATATAATTACCCGCGTAAGGGAAAAAATTGCTCGTGCAGAGCGGATCAGCGACAGCGATGCGTTGCAGTTGTTTGAATCTGACGACCTGTTTGCCATCGGGCAACTAGCTGCACAGGTTAATCGACAAAAAAATGGCGACAAGGTGTTTTTCAATGTTAACCGCCATATCAACTACACCAATATCTGTGTCAATCAGTGCCGTTTTTGTGCCTTTAGTCGTAAAGAGGGTGAGGACGGCGGCTATACTTATAACATCAGTGAGATTCTTGCCAGAGCGGCAGAAGCAAAAGCTGCAGGGGCGACTGAATTGCATATGGTCGGTGGGCTGCACCCGGGCTTGCCCTTTGAATTTTATCTGCGCATGATGGCGATAATCAAGGCCAACAATCCGAACTTAAAGATTAAGGCTTTTACCGCCGTGGAGGTGGATTA
>NBLX01000035.1:0-8587 GCA_002084705.1 Desulfobacteraceae bacterium 4572_35.1 | reverse complement strand
TGCCCGTCGAAGAGGTTATTTCGGAGCTAAAACGGCTTGGTCTTGATTCAACTCCGGGTGGCGGTGCCGAGATTCTCTGTGCCGAAGTACGTGATAAAATTTGTCCAGAAAAAATTTCTGGGGAGCGCTGGCTGGAGGTGACCGAAAAAATCCACGCAGGTGGATTGAGAAGTAACGCCACCATGCTCTATGGTCATGTGGAAAGCTATGCCGATCGCGTTGATCATATGGCAAAACTGCGTGCTCTGCAGGATAAGACCGGCGGCTTTCAATCCTTTATCCCACTGGCATTTCAACCAGAGAATACCAATATCCCCAACGCCAAAGGGCCCAGCGGCATCGACAGCTTAAAAACATTGGCAATTAGTAGAATTTATCTGGATAATTTTCAACACATCAAGGCGTACTGGATCATGCTGGGACTAAAACTGGCGCAAGTGGCGCTGGCCTTTGGTGTTAACGATTTAGACGGCACTGTTGTCGAAGAGAAAATTGGTCACGACGCCGGTGCCGACTCACCGCAACAACTGGATAAGCAGGAGATACTGCGTCAGATTAGAAATGCTGGTAAAATTCCTGTTGAACGCGATACCCTATATCAACCCTTACGTGAGTACCCAGCTACAGCTGAGGCGGCGCAAGAGCAGGATGTGTAAGATGCTGGATGTTATTAAAAATACCATAGCGGCGGGACAATCTATAAACCGTGAGCAGGCACTACACTTACTTACCAAAGTAGATTTGCTCACTGTAGGGCAGATGGCTGATCAACAGCGTTTATTGCGCCATCCTGACAAATATGTCAGTTTTGTCGTTGATCGCAATGTCAATTATAGCAATATCTGCAGTTGTAAATGTCGTTTTTGTGCCTTTTATCGCGATGAAAACGACAGCGACGCTTATCTGCTCAGCTTTGATGAAATCTTTGCCAAAGTGCAGGAGTTGGTAGATAACGGAGGTACTCAGCTGCTGATGCAGGGCGGAGTGCATCCCAACCTGAAAATTGAGTGGTTTGAGGAGCTGTTTCGCCAACTTAGCGACCGCTTCCCCACGGTGCAGATCCACTCGTTGTCCCCGGCAGAGATTATACAGATAGCCACACTCTCCGATATAAGTGTAGAGCAATGCCTGCGTCGGTTACAGGCAGCTGGGCTGAAATCGATTCCCGGCGGTGGTGCCGAAGTGCTGGTTGATGAAGTGCGTCAGACCATTTCGCCCAATAAGATTGGTTGGCGCCAGTGGGCTGAGGTGATGGAGCAAGCCCATGAGCTGGGGATGAAAACTACGGCGACGCTGATGTTCGGTTCATGTGAAACGGCAGAGCAGGTTGTAGAACATTTGTTCAGGGTGCGAGAGATTCAGGAGCGCAGTGGTGGTTTTACCGCCTTTATCAGTTGGACGTTTCAACCCAGCAATACCGAACTAGGTGGCACCTCTGCTACGGGGTGCGATTATTTGAAAGTGGTGGCACTGTCCCGTTTGGTGCTGGATAACATAGAAAACATTCAAGCTAGCTGGGTTACTCAGGGTGATAAAATTGCCCAGATCGCCTTGCGTTTTGGTGCTAATGATCTTGGTGGCACCATGCTGGAAGAAAACGTTGTTGCCGCCGCTGGTGTATCCTTCCGCATGTCGCAGCAGCAGCTGATAGAGCTGGCGCGCGATGCCGGATTTATCCCGGTACGGCGTACTACTGGTTACAAAGTTTTAGAGGTTTATTGAGTGATCATCCTTAAAGTGTAGGGATTGCGAACCCAGCTTATAAGTAGATATGAAATGCAGTTACTCGTAAATTAGCAGAATTTTTTATAGAGGTAGTGATAGTGATCCCATTACGTAAAAATATCGCTGAAATGGCAGGTTACGTTCCCGGTTTTCAGCCAAAAAATCCCCAGGAGTGGATAAAACTCAACACAAATGAAAACCCTTATCCCCCATCGCCACAAGTGATTGAAGCAATTATGCGGGAAATTGGCAGTGATGGGGAGATCCTGCGCCAATATCCCGATGCTGCCAGCAAAGATGCCCGCCAGGCTGCTGCTGATCTATACGGTTTTGATGCAGACTGGCTGATAATGGCTAACGGTTCCGATGAGTTGCTCAACAACTTGATTCGCGCCTTTGCCAATGAAGGAGATGAGGTGGCTTATGTCGAACCATCCTATTCCTATTATTCAACCCTTATCGAAATTCAAGGCGCTAAATCACACACTTTTACTTTGGATGACCAATATAAGTTAGCTGGTTTTCCGGAGCGCTATAATGGAAAGCTGTTTTTTCTTACCAGCCCCAACGCGCCGCTAGGTTGCGCTTTCAGTCTGGACGATATCGATGATTTAGCCCATCGTTGTAATGGTATGCTGGTAGTTGATGAAGCTTATGCCGATTTTGCCGCAGAGAATGCACTGTCTCTGGTAAAAAAACATGAAAATCTGGTGGTGACGCGCACTTTTTCTAAAAGCTATGCTTTGGCCGGCATGCGCCTGGGGCTGGCTGTAGCGCATCCGCAGGTGATCGCCGCCTTGGATAAAATTCGTGATCATTATCATCTTGATCGATTAGCGCTAGTTGCCGCCGAAGCAGCTCTGCGCGATCAGAAATATTTGAAACAACGTGTCGGCGAAATCTGCGCTACCCGCGACTGGTTTACCGGGCAGTTAATCGCTTTGGGATATAGCGTGATCCCATCGCAGACTAATTTTGTTTTTGCCTCTCCAGCCGATGGTGATGGTCAGCGCGTTTACGAATTGCTCAAGCAACATAAAATTCTGGTACGCTATTTCAGCGATCCTCAACTAAGTCACGCACTGCGCATCTCTATAGGTAGTCGTGAACAGATGGACGCAGTTCTTGAAGTGTTGGAGCGCAATTGTTAGGAGTTCGATGAGATGAGTTTAGTACCAATTTTAACCACCACCGCTGAGGTGGAACAGTTAGCTTCGGCACTTGAGCAGTTGGATGTGTTTGCTGTGGATATGGAAGCTGACTCAATGCACTCCTATCAAGAAAAAGTGTGTCTGATCCAGTTTACCTATCTGGAAAAAAACAACGGTGAGATTGACACCGGCAGCGATAATAAAAAAACTGTTCTCCTTGATCCCCTTGCCGGTTGTGATCTGTCAGCACTTTTGCCTGTTATGGCTCAAAGCAATATCCGCAAAATATTTCATGCTGCGGATTATGATATCCGTTGTCTGACTCGTGATTTCAACATGACTATCAATGGCCTGTTTGACACCATGATAGCCAGCCAATTGCTTGGCGAAGAGCGTGTTGGTCTGGCGGATGTGCTGGAGAAATATTTTTCGGTAACCCTGGATAAAAAATATCAGCGAGCCGATTGGTCAAAGCGTCCATTGTCGCAACCCATGTGTGATTACGCAGCTGGCGATACCTTCTATTTGCATGAACTGGCTCAAATTCTCGAGGACAAACTTATTGCAAAAGATCGGCTTTGGTGGGCGCAGGAGGAATTTGGCTTGTTGGAACAGGCACGTTTCCAGCTTAAAGAGGGCCCAATGTTCCTCCGTTTTAAGGGCGCAGGTGTACTTCAACCGCGATCATTGGCAGTGTTAGAAGCTTTGTTGTTGTGGCGTAACCGCGAGGCAGAGCGCCGCGACTGCCCCGCATACAAGGTGCTTGGGAACAAGATTCTGCTGTCTTTGGCGTGTACCTGCCCAAGTGCTCAAGATGAACTTAAAAAGGTTGATGATTTTGCGCCGCGTCTTATTGAACGCTACGGCAAGGCAACTTTACAAATTGTTGCACAATCTATGCAGTTACCGGAAGACCGCTTGCCCCACTATCCTCGCAGCGAAAGACCCAAGCGTGATGTCGTGGTCGATAAAAGGTTTAATAAATTGAAGCAGTGGCGTAAAGGGAAGGCTGAAGAGTTGGGGCTTGATCCCGGTATTTTGATCAATAATACTATGTTAGAAACAATTGCCCGCTTATTGCCGCAAAGTGCCACACAATTAACTCAGCTCGACGGTATGAAGATGTGGCAATCACAGGTGCTTGGTGACGAAATATTGCAGGTGCTGTCGATTAATTAAACAGCACCTTATCGAGTTGTTAGTAGATGGCAGCAACAACTTCATCTATTAGATCAAGATTTTCATTCATTTCGTCTAAATTCAACGTGTTAGTTTTTATGCTAGTACATTTTTGTATGGCTTGTTGAATAGTGCCGGGTTTAAGCAGCAGTGTATGACTTAAATAGACAATTTCTACAGCGCAACGAAAGCAAAGCTCCACTGTTGTCTCCATAACGGGAAACAAGTTGTGGCAATTTGGTTTCATCAATATCTCCATCAATCAGTAATTGTAGCAGCAAAACTTTGCCAATATTGTGAAACAAACCGCAGGTAAACGCCATATCCTGGTTTTCACCTAATTGGGCTGCGATCTGCTCGGACAAACAGGCACAACGCAAAGCATGTTGTGACATCTGTGATACAGTATCTTGATGCTTTGGTGGTTGAGCACAGGCAATTTGCGCATGTAGGATGCCGATAATATGATCACTGGGATATACTTCTAACGCTTGCTTGATGGTGGATACATGCTGTTTGTTGCCAATTGCCGAATTGACAACCCGTAGCAGGTAAGCACTGAGTACTTGATCGGAGTGGACAATTCTCATAAGTTGTCCGTCTGTTGCAGTCTCATCCCATGCTTGTTCTAGGTCTATGGCAATTTTAGGTAATAGCGGTAAAGAAAAATTATTATTAAATATTTTCTGCGCTACGTTGCGCAAGATTTCTGCGGTATTGGTCTGGCTCTGAACAGATTCCCCCTGCTGCAACAGTTGTTGAAGTGCCTTTACTTCGCTAATACGAATCGGTCCGTTCAATGCCTGTTGGGGTAACTTTTCGCTAAACTCGTAGGATCCGGTAGTCCAACTGATAACATCAGCCAGGGCGCTATTGGCAAGATTGGCAAGAGCATCTTCCAGCTTCTTTTTATCGAAAATATTTTTTTCTAACAAACTAGTTGTAAAGGCGATACCGTTGCGCTTACTATCTTTGAGTAAAAATCCAGCCCAAGTGCGGGTGAGGTCGCCGCGCTGAATCAAATATTCGCCAACGCGTTCACCTGGCCTGTTAGAAGTTATATAAATCAAAACCCCTTTGTGAAAATAGAGGGTTTTCTGAATCCCCGCCCGAGAAAGAGTTAATGCGCCTGTTTTTTGCTGTACTGAGCACAGGCGAATAATTTCAGATAACGAGGTAACGTCAAGGGTACCATTTAGCTTATTCATAATCGTGTCCTTTGCGTTCAAAATACAATCACAGCATCAAATCTATATGATCTGTTTATTGATATGCTAACATATAAAGTCCTGTTCCACGAACAGCTTGTTTTAATTTACCCTTAGCCTGAATCAGAGATATTCATTATGAAAAATATAGCCAATTTTTTCTTCGAGATCGGCATGCTAAAAAGAACTCCCCGCAGTGGCTTTCAATTTTTGGGATCCGGAGCCGAGTCGGTGGCTGAGCACTCATTTCGTGCCGCGATGATAGGTTACACCCTGGCGACAATGTCTGGTGACGCCGATTGCAATAAGGTTGTTACTATGTGTTTGTTTCATGACATACCCGAAGCACGCATTGGCGATCTGAATTACGTTAACAAGAAGTATGTTGTTGCCAACGAAAGCAAGGCAATCAGTGACCTCGCCGCCACCCTCCCGTTTGGTAAAACTTACGAAGAAAGACTGACAGAGTTTAATGCCAAAGATAGCCTTGAAGCACGCTTAGCTCATGATGCTGATCAGCTTGAAATGATTTTAGCGCTCAAGGAATATAAGGATCTGGGCAATCGTTATGCGGGAGATTGGTACCCTTTTGCTGTACGTCGCTTGCAAACTGATTTAGCCAAACAATTAGCGGCAACAATTTGGAGCACAGATTCAAGTTTATGGTGGTTCGATAATAACAGCGATTGGTGGGTTGATGGAGAATTGCCACAAAAAGATGCAGTGATGCCAAATCAAGTTGACGTAGCGACCAAGAAGTGTTAGGAAGAGTGTCGGTTTTTCGAAAGATATACCCAACTACAGGAGTACTTCCATGCTGGATATAAAATTTTTGCGCGACAATTTAGAGCTCGCACAGCAACAATTAGCAACACGCGGCTCTGCCATAAATCTTGCAGATTTCCAGCAGCTAGATCAACGGCGACGCGAGCTTCTCGGTAAAGCCGATACCCTCAAAGCTGAAAAAAACCGCGTATCAGCTCTAATTGGTAAAACTAAAGATAAGAGCTTGGTAAAAGACGAGATCGGGAGGATGAAAGAGGTTTCTACTCAAATAAAAGATCTCGATGAACAGTTGCGCACAACCAACGAAAAACTACAGAACATCTTGCTAACTATCCCCAACTTGCCCCATGAAAATTGCCCTGTGGGTTTAAGTGAAGATGACAACGTAAAGGTACGTACTTGGGGTAGTATACGCGAATATTCATATACACCAAGAGCTCATTGGGATATAGGTGAAGAATTAGACATTCTCGACTTTGAGCGTGGTGGCAAACTTACTGGCGCCCGTTTCACTCTGTATAAAGGGGCTGGAGCTCGGCTGGAAAGAGCCTTGATTAATTTCATGCTCGATCTTCACACAGAACAACACAAATATGTTGAAATGCTCCCACCCTTTATGGTAAACAGAGATTCCATGACAGGCACGGGGCAACTACCCAAGTTTGAAGATGACCTGTTTCATGTAGAAGGACCTGATTATTTTTTAATACCCACGGCAGAAGTTCCGGTAACTAATATTCATCGAGATGAGATTTTAGCTGCAGAACAGTTGCCATTATGTTATACCGCCTACACTCCTTGTTTTCGCAAGGAAGCAGGCTCTCACGGACGCGATACCCGTGGGTTGATTCGCCAACATCAGTTTAACAAAGTAGAGTTGGTTAAGTTTGTGGTTCCAGAAGAATCCGACCATGAACTAGATAACCTGTTAGCAAATGCGGAACATGTATTACAATTGCTGGAGTTGCCCTATCAGGTAGTTGATCTATGTACAGCCGACATCGGCTTCTCAGCAACACGCACCTTTGACATAGAAGTGTGGTTGCCGGGGCAAAACGTATACCGTGAAATCTCGTCATGTTCCAACTTCAGAGATTTTCAAGCACGGCGGGCAGCAATCAGATATCGCCCCGAAGAGGGAGCAAAAACAGAATATGTTCATACCATCAACGGTTCAGGCTTGGCAGTTGGACGAACACTGTTGGCGATATTGGAAAATTACCAGCAAGAAGATGGGAGCGTAGTAGTTCCTAAGGTGCTTCAACCTTACATGGGTGGTTTGGAACGAATCACCGGCAAATAAAAATTAGAGTTGCGGAGGAGTGGCCGAGTGGCTTAAGGCGGCGGTCTTGAAAACCGTTGTACGAAAGTACCGTGGGCGCCATTAAAAAATCAAAGCCCTTGACTGTTTTCAGTTGAGGGCTTTTTTTTGTTTGCCCAGCGTAGCTGGCAGACCCGGCCTGTTGGAAGAAACAGGCGTCGCCCCGATCAGGGGGAAGACAATCCGAATCGCAAGGGCGTTGCTGGTAACGGCAGTGTCTGAAAAAAGCGATAGAAAAAAGCACACAGCCTATATATCGCTCAATAAAAAGACCGTAACAGGACTCGATGGCGTAACGTGGCAGGAGTACGGCAAAGAAATTAAAACAAATTTTAGCAAACTCCACGATCAAATTCACAGCGGAAGCTACAGGGCAACGTCTAGCAAGAGGATATGGATAGCCAAATCCGATGGCTGACAACGCCCATAGGCATCGCCGCACTGGAAGACAAAATTGTACAACAGGGGTCAAATGGTAACAATGTTAGATGCCTATGTCTGGAGTAGCCATCGCGGTTATCTTTTCCACGAAAAAGGATGGGATTGGCTGCATCGTGACATGCTGTTGAAGATGTTTTTGAAGATAAAAAACAGGCGTTTGCCGATTATCTTACCTTTGTGAATCAGCAAGATTTAAACGAAGTTCAGCACTTTTTTTCGCGTAAAAATCACCCCGCTATTTTAGGTTCTCCTGCCTTTGGTGGTACCATCAGAAATCGTCTTGACTTCCTACGCCATGATAAAGAGATCGTAGGCATCGAAATTTTATCTGTTGATGCTGAAGATGTGATCAATGCCGTAAGCGATGTGTGTCAGGTAACAAAAAAGAGTCTGCTTGATCAATGCGCGGAGTGCCCAATGCCCCAAGGGGTTTGGCAATTTATACGTTAAGAACGTATAGTCAACAAACACTTGCTGAAATCGGCAATAACTTCCAAGTTAGCAATTACAGCACTGTCAGAACGGTTGTAGAGCGTACGAAAAGATTGTTGAAAGAAGATGAAACAGTTGGCAAGTTGTTTATGAAAATTGGCCTGAGGTTACAGGTCGGTCAACGGCCGACTTGACCCCTTTTCCTATAATACCACAACTTCATTTCTTAATTTGAAGAAATTGGGCTGTTTTTTGGTGGTAAAAATTTGTCTTTATCCTGGCGATAATTGATGATCTTGGTAAGAAAAATCAGCGGATCACTTTGTTTTACGGATCACGAACGC
>NBLX01000149.1 GCA_002084705.1 Desulfobacteraceae bacterium 4572_35.1 | reverse complement strand
GCAACAGCTAAAAGACTGTTTCCCCTTGGTGTTTTGGCAATTTATGTTATCTTACACCAAGAAGGATAATGTTAATGACTGACGTAACAACAATTGTAGAAATTTTTTCTGATGGCGCTTGTTCCGGTAATCCCGGCCCAGGTGGCTATGGTACTATTTTACGCCACGGCGAACATGAAAAAGAGCTTTCCGGCTATGCTGCCGAGACAACCAATAATCGGATGGAAATGCTTGGCGCCATCGCTGGGCTGGAAGCACTTAAACGTCCTTGCCGAGTGCGGGTAACTACAGACTCTCAATATTTAGTCAAAGGGATGACCGAGTGGATTGTTGGGTGGCAACGCAAAGGATGGAAAAATTCGAAAAAAGATGAGGTCGCAAATCGAGACCTCTGGGAGAAGTTGCTCGAACTAGCTGAAACCCACCAAATCGATTGGGTTTGGGTAAAGGGACATGCAGGGCATCTGGAAAATGAACGATGTGATGAATTGGCACGTATGGAGATCATCAATGCCACAGATTAATATGGGTGAGTAAATACGATCCATACATCTGCAAAACTGAACATAACAATTGAACAGAAGTTAAAACTTGAACTACATACCTATTAACTACAACGGTTAACGGAGTAAAGACTCTCAATAAATCAGAAAACTGGCAAGGGAGATATTCTTATGGCAATCACACAACAAATTAATGATTTTCTCACTGCCACTGTTTTTGGCGTAGTTGGAGCATCAACTAACCGAGCCAAATTTGGCAATAAAGTCTTACGTTGTTATCAAAACAATGAGCTTAGAGTAATTCCTGTCCACCCCAGTGAACAACAAATTGAAGGAATCGACTGCGTAGCGACAATAAATGATCTACCGACTGATGTTGTGAGCATTTCGATAATCACACCACCACATATCACTGAAAAGATTGTTGTGGATGCTGCCGCCAAGGGGATTAAGAATATCTGGATGCAACCCGGAGCCGAAAGTTCGGTGGCAATACAATACTGCCAGGATCACAATATTAACGTTATTGCCGATGGCAGTTGCTTGCTCGTGGTGTTGAAATACGATGGACACTAAACTCAAATCAATAAATAAAAACATGTTTGCCAGTGATAATTACAGTGGCATTTGTCCCACAGCTTGGCTAGCAATGGAAACGGCAAACCAACAATTTGTCAATTCCTATGGGGATGACAAATGGACGGCTAAAGCATGTGATGCTCTGCGCGACTTTTTTGAAACTGACTGTCAGGTTTTCTTTGTTTTTAATGGCACCGCAGCCAACTCACTCGCATTAGCTGCATTGTGTCGCTCTTACCACAGCGTTATTTGTCACGAAATGGCACATATTGAAACTGACGAATGTGGCGCAGGTGAATTCTTTTCAAATGGGACAAAAATTCTGTTGGTTCCCGGCGAAAGTGGCAAGATAAATCCTGTTGAAGTCACCAAAACGGTACAACGCCGTAGCGATATCCACTATCCTAAACCAAAAGTTCTAAGTATTACCCAAGCAACCGAGCTTGGCACTCTGTATTCACCCGACGAACTTACCCAAATAGGCGATTTGGCACGTAACCACTCCATGCATCTGCACATGGACGGTGCTCGTTTTGCCAATGCTTTAGCGGGTCTAGATGTCAGCCCCAAAGAACTTACTTGGCAGGCAGGGGTTGATGTACTAACTTTTGGTGGCACTAAAAATGGGATGGCTGTCGGTGAGGCAGTAGTATTTTTTAACCGTGAGCTAGCAACTGAATTTGATTATCGTTGCAAGCAAGCTGGGCAGCTCGCATCAAAAATGCGCTATCTCTCTGCCCCGTGGGTGGGAATGCTCGAATCTGGTGCATTATTACAAAATGCTATCCATGCCAACCATTGTGCCCAACTACTGGCAAAGGAGCTCCTATCTGTTCCGACAATTAAGCTAATCCATCCAGTGCAATCGAATGCCGTTTTTGTCCAGCTACCACAATCTCTGGTTGATGCTCTACAAGACAATGGTTGGTATTTTTATACGTTTATCGGGTCAGGACACGCACGCTTTATGTGTTCATGGCAAACCAGCATCAATGATATTAAAACCTTTGGCGAAGAGTTGCGTAAGCTAGCGCAAACAGGAAAATAACCAATGGATATGTTTAATGATTTTGAATCGATCACAAAAAGTATGGGGGAATTGCCACCATCACCAATCGTGGCAACCAAACTACTTGAGCTATTACGCAAACCAGATCTAAAAATCAAAGAACTGGCAAATGCGGTCTCTCTCGACCCCGTAATTGCTGCCAAACTATTGCGCATCGCTAACTCGGTAGTTTATCAACAAATGCACAAAGTCGGTAGCGTTGATCGGGCAATTATTATTGTCGGAGAAAATGTTCTTAAAAATTTAGCCATAGAATACAGTTTACGCTCAACCAGCAAAACTTACGGTGTACTAGAGCGAAGAATGTGGGAAAACTCGGTCGGCTGCGCCGTTGCTTGCCGAATGCTAACCGATAGATTGATTGATTTCGACAAAGAGGAAGCTTACTTAGCCGGATTACAGCATCATATTGGCAAAGTCGTAATGGTCAACCGTGACAAAGATCTCTATCGGGAAGTCTTACGCATTGTTGAATCTGGAGCTGGCGATCTTAGAGACGTCGAACGAGGATTATTTGCTTACTCGCATGAACTTGTCGGAGCGGCACTACTTGACCATTGGAATTATCCGAAAACTATCGTTGCGGCCACCCTCCATCACAATCATTTTGATGTTTGCCGAGATGATCAAACTCACCCTTTAATTATGTGATTAACTCATTTAGGATTATTGACCATGGGATTTCTCGGGAAAATTTTTGGTAGCACTGCCACAGTAATTAAGTTACGCAAAGCTATCGACCAACAACGCTATGCTGATGCCAATATCCTCGCTGATGAACTCATTCAGCAAGAACTTTCTACCAGCGAGCGCGAAGAAGTAGCAACCCTACAAGCAACAGCTGGTGACAGCCTAGCTCAATTAAATCTCAACGAAGCATTGGGACTACTTCGAAATGGCAATACTGAACGGGCTCAGGAACATTTACACTTGGCTCAGCAACAAGCTTATGGTGATAAGCTAAAAAATCAAATTGAGCAGACACTGGCAATGGAGCAAGAAGAACTAGAAGCCCTCACCGCAGATAACAATTCCTCTTGCTCAAGCTGCTCATCGACATTAACAAAACTCGATTTAGACGAAATAAGTTTTGATGACCAAGATTGTCAGCTGGAACTAATCCTGACATCGTATCCGCCTGCACTAGCAACACGTTATGCGGCAAAAGGGATAGATTTTAAAACAGCATTTTTACTTACCCATGCGGGCAAGGACGAGCAAGCATTGCCGCTGTGGCAACAACTTGACGACCCTGAGCGTGACGATCTTTATTGGTTTGAAATTGGTTCATTACTCGCACGAATGGGCGAATTTGATGATGCCAAAACTGCTCTGGAAACTGCCCTAACCAAGAATCCACAGTTATTATTGGCAGTTGAAGCATTAGTTTCAGTTTTTATCAGCAACGAGGAATATCCCTTAGCCCAAACAAAACTACTCCAACTTCTTAAAATTGGTGGCGACCCTGCTTTTTGTCATGCCCAGTTAACTTTTCTAAATTTTCAGCAACATGCTTACGACATAGCTGCCAACCATGCGCGTCAGGCTCTTGCAGCTGGCAATACAGAAACAACTTTTGTCCTTTTAGCCGCAAATATATTCGAGCACGTTGGTGCGCTGGACGAAACTGAAAACGTCTTAAAGATGATTCCTGCCACCGGTTGTGGCGGAAATATCAATCCGCCACTTGCAGAGTTTTGGCTTCGGCACAAACTCCATTTAAGCGAAATCCTCGACACCTTCAATGCCGCCTGTCGAGAGGATCCCGACAATCCTCGCTGGCAACTACGTGTAGCACAAACATATATTGCCCGAGGTTGGAATAAAGATGGAGCAAAACTACTTCAAAAAGTTGTTGATGACCCACGCCTCGAACCAGAACACACTGCAGAAGCTGTTGCGCTACTCGATAAGTTTTAAAAACACTCACGGATACCGCTAGTTTGTGAGGAGTTATCGATGTCATGTTCCTATTGCGTGCCCCCCTGATAGCTGGTTAAATCCATTCCACAGCTATTTTGAGGTTGCCACGACAACCGGCTTCAATAATTTTACTTAAACCATAAAACCACAGAATAATTGTCGATTTGGTTTTTATTAATTTTATTGAATTTTTACCAACGCTTGCTATAATGCCAAATCGTTGTATAAGTGGTTAATTTTTATATTTTTTATTATGGTTCTTGAAGGAGCCGAATCAAGATGGTCAGTCCTGCCACTAAGCAACTAAATCGTGACTATAGAAACACTTGGGGCTTTGCCCAACTGCTTGAACATATAGACATTGGCATCCTAGTTCTAGATATCAATAACCGTGCAATTGACTATTGTAATGCTGCTTTTTTTGAAGTAATTCAAGACGAACAACTATGTCGTAGTTATCTGACCCTCTACGACATGTTTGTGAGCGAAATTGAAACCAGCAAAGATTTTGATCTTGCCGGACGCGCCTCTCATTCGGTTAGTCACCAAGGTCGCCAATATGGATATTCGGTTTATAAAGCAGCGGCCGGTTACCGTTGCCTCTTTATCCGTGACATAACCGAAAAAATTCGTCTCGAGTCGATCGCTCAGGCGGTCAACACCATGGACAACATTGGCTTTATATTTTCTGGCATTAGACACGAAATCGGCAATCCACTTAATTCGTTAAAAATGGCACTAAGTGTACTGCAACAAAGTGGCAAAAAAACATCACCGGAAATGTTGCAAAAATATATCAACCGAGGCATGGCGGATATTATTCGCATCGAATATCTCCTTAAGTCGATGCGCTCATTTACTATGTACGAAGATATTGACCTGACCGATCTACACTTGGTTGAATTCATGGGGAAATTCATCTCTTTAATTGAAAGCGACTTTCAGTCCCACGGGATTCGCATTAAAACGGAAATTCCCTTTGATATTACCTTAGTCAAGGTCGATGAAAGGGCACTACATCAGGCATTACTAAATATATTCAACAATGCCGCAGAAGCATTAACCGGACAAGAAACTCCTGAAATTAGAATTTGCACAGAAGTACGAGATCACTTGGTGTGGCTAACAATTGCCGATAATGGATGTGGCATATCGCCAGAACAAAAACAGCACCTATTCCAACCCTTTAATACCAGCAAGCAAGGTGGCAACGGGCTGGGACTGGTAATCACACAAAAGCTTCTGGCTAAAATGAATAGTAATATTGACGTTGTTAGTGACCCTGGCGAAGGCACTAAAATTATAATTAGCTTGCCAATTGCTACATTGAAAAATAACCCCCTACTTAAAAAATAGGTTTAAATGTGAAAACTATACTGATAGCTGATGATGAAAAACCGTTTTTGCTCTCGCTTATCGATGGGTTGGAAGCAAATAACGATGAGTACGAAATTGTAACCGCAGATAATGGTCGCGAAGCAGTTGAAATATTACGCTCAATGCCTATCGATCTACTGGTTACCGACCTTAAAATGCCCGAGATGAATGGGTTTGAAATTCTCGCATGGACAAGTCGCCACCAACCACAGCTACCGGTGATCGTAATGTCCGCTTTTGGCACCCCAGAAATTGAAGCACAGCTTGAGAAAATGGATACCCTCCAATTTCTTGACAAACCTCTCGACCTGCAGAAATTACAAGAAGGGATTTCAAACGGCTTGAATGCTGGCGGTAAAAGTTTCATCCGCGGAATTACACTAGCAACCTTCTTACAATTGATGAAGGTAGAGAAGAAAAACTGCACCCTCAAAGTCATCAATACTGACTACGATGCCTATCTTTATGTACGCCAAGGTGAACTTATAGATGCTGAACTGAATGATATCAGTGGTATTGATGCTGCCATGGAGATCGTCACTTGGAGTGATTCAGAAATCGAAATGGATGGTGTATGTCGTCGCCAGGAAGATGTTATCAATTTATCGTTAGAACATCTGCTAATCGAAGCATTTAGACTTAAAGACGAAGCTGAAGAAATCGAACGCTCAGATGATCAAGAAATTAACCCTAACGACGAAGATGACGACCAAAATAATAATGATGCGGAAGATGGAGCCACTGATAAAATCACGATCCCAAAAGGCGCAAATGAAAACCTTACGCTAGACGATTCAGATGAATCAATTCTTCAGCTTCTTGCGAAGACTTTAACCAAACTAGCATCGGTTCAAGAATATGTAATTTTTGATGAAAACAAGCTACAAATTGAAAAAAATATCGGGAAATGTTCTCTCACAGGGATGGATCTTGCTAAATTTGATAAACTCCTTAGCGCCCTTACAGAAGATCTCCAAAATGGCGCTTGCCGTTTCATCACCTTTAACGGTAAGGGGAGAAATCGTTACATAATACTCTACATTCAACAATACAGCGTTTTGGCTAAACTAAAACCTGGTGCGCGGGCACAACAAGTTGGAGCAGAAATTGAGAAACATATCGACTACTGATAGTTGCTGGTGGTCTGTGCCACCAATGAGAGGACATATAAAAAATGACAAACTTAATTGATGAGCTTAAAGCAATTCCAGGGGTCATAGGTGCCTGCAT
>NBLX01000034.1 GCA_002084705.1 Desulfobacteraceae bacterium 4572_35.1 | reverse complement strand
CTCGCAATAATCTACCATGAACCCCACGCCCCCCAGCTGGCATGGCTCAATGTGTTAATCCCCATTGCCTTGCTACGAGTGTTGCCGGACGGACGCCTGCACCAATTCACCCGGTGGTATCGCAATACCGGGATGCTGGCGTTATTGGTGCTATGCCTGTTTTTTTCGGTACAACAAATCCGCACTGCTATCTATCCGCAACTTGAGCCTTCTCCATCCAGACACCAACATTATAATGGCGTCACCGACACCATGACCGACGAGACCTTGTCACAATCTGAAGCTCGGATGAGTAAGGTTGCAACCAGAGCGATGAACATCGGCAGAGCTGCGACCGGGCTATCGGCAAATAAAAACAGCTGGCAACAGCCACTGCCGCAATACGACCCCGACCTGAAGATTCAGACCGGTCCCGGAGTACCCAAATGGCACTGGCGCACCGTTGCACTGCGCTGGAACGGCCCCGTTAATGCCGATCAGCTCCTTAAATTATATCTGTTGCCACCGACAGCCACACGACTGTTGCTACTAAGCGGTGTACTGTTGATGCTGTTGATGTTCCTGCGCTTGTTCAGTGCGGGCTCTCTCCCACGCTGGAAGCGTGAAAGGGCAGATATCTCGGCAACAGCAATGCTGGTAATTGTCATCGGCACCACTTTGCTGATGTTGCTCCCTGCCTCTTCAGCTCAGGCGGAGTTTCCGTCTCCAGAACTACTGGAACAATTACAACAACGTCTGCTTCAACCGGACAGTTGCGCTCCAAACTGTATTGCTTTAAACAAAATGGAGATAAATGCTGACCAGAAGCTGCTGCGCCTGCGCCTCACCTATCACTGTCAGAATGAGCGCGCTGTTCCGTTGCCACTATCAACAAAACAACTGCATTTGCACAGTGCCCGACTGGATCAGAGTGATCAAACTGCGCTGTATCGCGATGGTCAAGGCAAATTGTGGGCTAAAATACCAGCTGGGATCCACACTCTTGAACTATACGCTAATCTGCCAGAACAATTACAGCGGCTGCAACTACCCATGCCTATGGTTGCAGGTGTGGTTCATATCAGTGCTGCCAACTGGAAGGTTACCGGCGCTCAGGATGGTCACTCCAGCCATGGTTCCATTGATTTAACGCGTCGCGCTACCACAACTACCACCCAATTACAACCAAATGAGATCCCCCCCTTTGTCGAAGTGCAACGGGAAATATATCTCGGTTTTGACTGGCAGGTAAGAACCACGGTGCGCCGTATCAGCCAGAGCGGTAATGCGATACTGGTACAGATCCCCCTGCTACCCGACGAACACGTAATCAGTCAGGGCATTAAAGTTGATGGGCAACAAATACAGATAAGCCTTGCCCCTGAAGCACGCAGCTTCAGCTGGAACTCAAGTTTTGGAAAAACCAGTCAACTAGAGCTATTGGCAGCTGCAAGCAACAATTTCAGCGAAGTATGGCAGCTCCGCACCAAGCCCATATGGCACGTAACCAGTAGCGGAATCCCGGTTATTCATCATTATCAACACGGGCACTGGCAACCCCAGTGGCGACCATGGCCCGGAGAAAAATTAACGCTCACCATCACACGCCCCAGCGGCACCACAGGGCAACAGATAACCATCGACAACAGCCAGCTTACCCTGACCCCCGGCGAGCGCAGTACCGAAGCGATTCTTACTCTACAGCTACGCAGCAGCCATGGCAGCGAACACACCATAACTATCCCAGACAACGCGGCGCTATCCAAAGTATTGATAAATGGGCAGCCACAACCAATAAAACAGCAGCAACGCTTGGTCAAAGTGCCATTAGTCCCCGGGTTACAAACCATCGAATTGAGATGGCAACAACCGCGCGGAGTAGAGCTGATCACGTCCACACCTCAAATTCACCTTGGTGGTACGAGTGTCAATAGCAAAATGGCATTGAAGCTGCCCCACAACCGTTGGGTTCTATTCGCCGGCGGTCCGGTTCTCGGTCCAGCTGTGCTATTCTGGGGAGTACTGATAGTTATCATCGTTCTCTCCTTTCTTCTCGCCCGTCTTGCCAATACTCCGTTACGCTGGTGGCACTGGATGCTCCTCTTTGCCGGATTAAGCCAAGCCAGCCTCCCCGCCCTGATACCGGTGGCGGCGTGGTTACTGCTGCTCAGTTTACGCAAACAGTGGAGCGATCATCTTGATTCACCTTGGAGTTTCAATCTGACCCAGTTAACATTGATAGTGCTCACTTTTGTAGCCTTGGCCACCATAATAGGGGCAATTCAGCAGGGGTTGTTAGGGGTACCGGAGATGCAAGTTACCGGCAACCACTCCAGCGCCTGGGATTTGCGCTGGTATCAAGATAGGTGCAGCGGCTTTTTGCCAAAAGCGTGGGCATTGTCGGTGCCCATGTACATCTACCGTATATTTATGCTGCTATGGGCACTATGGCTGGCGTTGGCGCTGCTGAAGTGGTTACACTGGGGCTGGGACTGCTACAGTACAGGTGGAATATGGCGGCAATTACCCCGACGGCAGCAGATAAAAAGGAAGTTGAAACAACCAAAGGATCAAGATCACCAATAAACAACTAAGAGGTTAAGCATGAAACGTTTTCTCAAACTTTTTCTGGGCGCAGCTACCCCCTTTGCGCTGGTGATATTTGCCATATCCATAAGCAACAACTCATGGCAACGGGCGCTGGGGCTGGCCGTCATCATGTCCTTTTTATTTGGCTCCGGGGTTGTTCAGATTATAACTATCATAGAGCACCGGCGCGCAAACAAAAAGGACAAGTAATTAATCAACCACGTTGACTAAGGTTCATTCCCACCCAACGTTTGGCAAATTGAAATGCTGTGCGTCCACAACGCTTACTCTTGTCATGCGACCAGCGAATAGCAGCCTTTTCAACTGTTTCATCCCAGGGCAGGATTTTTCCATATTCAGCACTTAAGCGATCTATACACTGCTGCACCACCAGCAAATATTGCTCCTGACTGAATGAATCGAAAGATACCCACAGACCGAAACGATCGGAAAGGGAACTCTTCTCTTCCAGGGTTTCGGAAGCACGAACCTCCCCACCCTTCATGTGATTACCAAGATTGTCATTTACGTAGTCAGGTATCAAGTGGCGGCGATTGGAGGTAACATAGATCAAAGTGTTTTTCGGTGAAGAATAAACCGCCCCATCCAGGGCACTCTTCAACACCTTATAGCTCTTTTCACCGTCTTCAAAAGAGAGATCATCACAGAAGATCAAAAAACGGTATGGTTCATTTTTAATTTGCAAAAAGATATCCGGCAGGTGGTGCAAATCATCCTTATCAACCTGCACAATTCGCAACCCCTGCTGAGCATAGCAGGTAAGCAGTGCCCGCACCAACGACGACTTTCCCGTTCCGCGCGAACCCCACAACAAAATATTGTTGGCTGGCAACTTTTCAACAAACTGGCGTGTGTTATCAACTACCACTTTTTTCTGATCATCGATCCCAAGCAATTCATCAAGGTCAGTATTCTCTGTTTCCAGCATCGCCTCAAGATAACCTGCCACCGAATGGCTACGCCAGCTTGCAGCTAAGGTCTTACTCCAATCGATTGGTTCAACCACCTGCGGCAATATCTGCTCAACAGCGGCAAGTACCCGTTTCAATTGCCCAACTAATTCACTATCAAGTTCCATATTTTCACTCCAAACAGCTGTAAAATAAACACAAAATCAACTACACTACGCTTAGGCTAACGCAAGAAAACCCCCCTGACAACTTGAAAATACACCACCGTTTGTTACCATCGCAAGCAACACAGCTTCGCAGCTTTAAACAATGACAATAATCACGGGAGATAACTGAGATGGCAAAAAAAATTTTCGTCGCGGCAACTGGGCAAAACTGTGGGAAGTCAACGGTATGTTTATCGCTATTACATAGAGCTGCAAAAAAATATAAACGCATCGGGTTCATTAAACCGATAGGACCAAAGCTGGTGGAATTTCGCAATTGCTGGGCCGATAAAGACGCAGTGCTGATGGCGCAAATATTTAACCTCGAAAACGATATCAGAGACATGTCACCGGTGCCCCTTTATCCTGAAACAACCAGAGAAGTTCTTGATGGTAAAATCTCACCGGAGACATTGGGACAACGGATGGTGGAAGCATGTCGCCGCCTAGAAGAGCAATGCGATTTTCTGGTAATCGAAGGTGCCGGCCACGCTGGCGTTGGCTCCGTTATCGGTTACAACAATGCCCAAATAGCTAAATTGCTCAATGCTCCGGTGATGATAGTTTCTGAAGGGGGAATCGGCAGCGCCATAGATGCTATAAGTCTCAACCTGAGCGAATTCAAACAAGCTGGAATAGCAGTACGACTGTTGCTAGGCAATAAACTACTCGCCCACAAGCGGCAGACCAACCTGCACTATCTCAACAAAGCCTTTGCTGAAAATGACATGCACATTGAGGGAGGCTTTAATTATTCTCCGATCCTCGCTAATCCAACGTTAAACCGGATCAGTCGTTTGTTAAATTGCCCGTTACAAGGTAATGAAGAAGAGGCGCTGCGCATTGTCCATACCGTACAACTTGGTTCAGCTTCATCCCAGCGCGTCGCTGATCTATTAGAGGAATCAACCTTGTTATTGGTACACACCAGCCGCGATGAGTTGATGGTTATGATGGCATCGCTATATCATCTGCCCGAATATCGTCACAAAATCGCTGGCATGGTGATAGCGGGATACGCGCCCGTTTCCCCCATAACCCTTAAAATTGTCGATGACAGCAATATCCCTTATATCCGCACTCAAATAACCACAGCGCAATCCTTCAGCATAATTAAAGATGATGTTACAAAAACCAGCGCCGAGGATAAGGAAAAAATAGATCTGATTCGCCATCTTGCCGAAGTTGAATTTAATTTTGATAAAATAGATGCAATACTCAATCCGTAATATTAAAATTAAAGTATATCAATAGAACTCTTCACAATAACTTGGCACCTGATTAAACCAGGGCATATCGCTGCGCGCCTGCGCTAAAGCTCGGTGCGCAGCATCAATCAACTTTTCCCTGTCTTTTGGATAACTGCCAGCTAAATTCAGGAAGTTAGAGACATGATTGGAGCGTAAAATAGTTTTCTGTGGTGACAGATTTTCCAGAATCAAGGTCGTTTCTTCCAATATCTCACCATGGCTCAACGGTTCAATATGGTTAAAATAGTCATCGTTATGGCGGCGAAACATGGTCAATAAAGAAAAATACTCCGGCGATAACGCATTGATCCACCCTGCCGTTGCCAACGCATGCTCCACACTGCGCTGCCGTCCAGCCAGACCAAGAATCGCAGTAACAGATAGTTTTATGCCAGCATTTTTTGCTTGATGACACAACTCAAGCATATGTTGAGCTTCAAAACCCTTGTTGGCCAAACGCAACGTCTCATCATCACCACTTTCCAGACCGAAATAGAGAATACGCAATTTTCTATCCCGCAGCTGGCGCAATTGCTCCACATTTTTAGTGGTCAAACTGCGGGGAGAAGCGTAACTGGCAACCCGTGTAAGGCGGGGCAACTGCTGTTGCAGCATATCCAACAACTCCAGCAGCGACCCATGCGGATAGATCAAAGCATCTCCGTCGGCAAGAAATACCCGTTGAATATATTGGCGCTGCTGTAGCGGAATCTGAGCTATATCTTGCGCCAACTCAGCTACAGAGCGGACGCTAAACTTTTTCATTTTGTACATACCGCAAAAGCGGCACTGATTTTGGCTACACCCAATAGTAGCTTGCAAAATGAGCGATCGCGCCTCTGATGGTGGTCGGAACACCGGTTCCTGATAATTTATATGATAAAACATAACATCAACTCCCCCTCCTTTAACATCAATGCATGGATCAATGAACTCTCTCTAGTTTGGGACATGATCCCCATAGTAAGGGTTTATGTGCCCCTTGGTGTGAGGATTACGTGCTCATCATACTAAATAGTTACGAATTAATTACACTATGCCAGCAACATCGGCAAGTCGATTGATTTTTACCGACATAAACAGTATGCTCTTGCCCTACCCAAACAGACTGAAAACACCTGCTCTGTAGTTTATCTGGAGTCAACGTGAACCTGCTCTATGTCTTCGACCTTATCGGCACCATAGCTTTTGCCATATCTGGCGCACTAGCTGGCGTACATCGACGGATGGATCTTCTCGGGGTGCTAGTTCTGGGCATTGTCACCGCCATTGGTGGTGGCACCCTGCGCGATATCCTCCTTGGAGACACCCCACCCTTCTGCCTGAAGGATGAGAACTATCTCTACGTATCCATCGCCGCCGCACTACTCACCTTTTTTGCCCACAACCTGTTTAACCATTATCGTAACGCCCTGCTATATTTCGATGCTATCGGTTTGGGCACCTTTGTAGTGATCGGCACCGGCAAAGCGCTGGCTTTCCACACCGGCTTCATTGGAGCCATCGCCATGGGCGTGATGACAGCTACCGCTGGCGGCGTTATACGCGATATGCTATCTAACCAGATACCACTGATTCTGCAAAAAGAGATCTACGCCTCAGCTTGCATAGGGGGGGCAACACTATTTTACCTATTGTCCAAATTTAACATTAACCACACCGTAGTCATGATACTGTCAGCGCTGCTAGTGATCTGGCTACGATTGCTGGCTATCAAACACAACTGGGCTTTGCCAACAGCAACCGCCGCAGGGATAGAACCAGCTGAAACAAATACAGGAGACCACAATGCATAATATAACCATGTCCGACACCACTGAACCGATAACCGTTGGCAAAATAGTCTGTCTTGCCCGCAACTATGTGGCTCATGCCCATGAATTGGGCAACGAAGTGCCAAGCTCTCCGGTTTTATTCATAAAACCAGCCAGCAGCATTATCAAAACCGGCGAACAGGTGGTAATACCACCATATTCCGATGATTGTCACTATGAAGTTGAGCTAGCAATATTGATAGGTAGCACTGCCAAAAATGTCAGCGCAGATAAAGCAATGACCCATGTTTCAGGTTATGGCATCGCCATCGATATGACCCTGCGCGACACTCAGGCGCAACTGAAAGAAAAAGGCTACCCGTGGGAAATTGCTAAGGGGTTTGACACCTCCTGTCCCCTCTCGACCTTTGTTCCCGCAGACCAGATCGCCGATCCACATAACCTTAAAATAGGCCTAAGTGTTAACGGTGAAACACGACAGGACTCATCCACTGCCTGCATGATTCGCCGGATTCCAGAAACCATTGCTTTTATCACCACCGCCTTTACTTTGGAACCGGGTGACATAATCCTCACCGGCACCCCTGCTGGTGTCGGACGCGTTTGCAGCGGTGATCAAATGAAGGGTTGGATAGATGGCATTGGCGAATTACACATCGGGGTAAAATGAAACCAACAATAGCCCTTATCGGTCCGGGCCGGTTGGGGCAAGCCATCACGACCAGTTTATGCCAGCAGGGCTATCCCATAGTAGCGGTGGTGGGTCGCGACCTTGAACGCACCCGCAAGGCGGCGCGCTTTATCGGAGCTGAAGGTGTAGCTAGCACTGAATTCCTCAGCTGTTCGAGTGCCGATATCATCTTGATAACTACAGCAGATGACCAACTAGCAGCAACAGCGAAGCAAATAGGCGATCAAATCAAGTTGCGTCAAGACGTAACCATGATCCATTGCAGCGGACTACATACCGCATCAATCCTACTCCAGAGCGACGACCGGCAATCATCGCCCCAATCTTTATCCATGCACCCGCTACAAACCTTCGCCAGCCCCGAGCTTGGGCTAGCAAATCTACCCGGCAGCTATTTTTCCCTAGAGGGAGACACAAAAGCTATAATTATCGGGCAACAACTGGTCACAGCCCTAGGTGGCAACTACTTTACCATTCAGGCACACAACAAAGCTCTCTATCATGCCGCCGCGTGTATGGCCTCCAACTTTATCACCACCGTCCTCGACAGTGCCGGTCAACTGCTCTCTTCATGCAGTCCTGACAAGGAGATCCCTCTGAAAGTTCTGGCACCGCTGGTACGTGCAGCGATTGATAACTGCCTCACCATGGGGGGAGAAGCGGCACTAACTGGACCAATAGTTCGCGCCGACACCGGCACAATTATCAAACATATGGAACAACTGCGCCAACATCACCCAGAGTTATTGAACCTTTACAGCAGCTTAGGACTTTACACCACCAAACTGGCTCAGCGCTCACAGCGGCTAAGTGACGCAGATGCTGAACAGATAAAAGAGGTGTTAACTGAAGGGGTTACAATTGAACAAACTTAGAATGCAACCGTTGTCTATCAAACTAGAGACAGTTCCACTAAAAGTGGCAAAATTTTCTCCATTTATTTAACCAGCACTGTCCACAAAATACCTGCGCCGATTGCTGACCCAATTACACCTGCAACGTTTGGTGCCATGGCATGCATCAAAAGAAAATTGGTGGGATCTTCCTTTTGTCCAACGGTGTGGACAACACGAGCGGCGTCGGGTACGGCAGAAACTCCGGCAGCTCCGACTAATGGATTTATTTTATCCTTAAGAAATAGATTCATGAATTTTGCAAAGAGAATACCACCGGCGGTGGCAATACAAAAAGATATCGCTCCTAAAGCAAAGATAAGAATCGATTGTGGTGTAAGGAAATGATCCGCACTGGTACTGGCACCAACGGAAATACCGAGAAGAATAGTAACAATGTCGATCATGGCATTGCGAGCGGTGTTAGCTAGTCTATCGGTAACGAGACTTTCTTTGAGAATATTACCAAAAAGCAACATACCAATCAGAACCATGGAGCCTGGGGCAATCATGCCACAGATAAGAAATGCGCCGATGGGGAATATAATCCGCTCCCGCTTGGTGACGGTTCGAGGTGCGGTCATGCGGATCAACCGTTCCTTACGGGTAGTAAGCAATTTCATTATCGGTGGTTGAATTACCGGCACCAACGCCATATACGAATAAGCCGCAATAGCGATAGAACCAAGCAGATGCGGAGCAAGTTTGGCGGAAAGAAAAATAGCAGTTGGTCCGTCAGCACCCCCTATGATGCCGATTGCTCCAGCTTCCTGTGGATCAAATCCTAAAGCCAAAGCACCGATTAATGTCAGGAAAATACCCACTTGAGCGGCTGCACCAAGCAATACAAGCTTAGGATTGGAAAGCATGGCAGAAAAATCGGTCATTGCGCCAATGCCAAGAAAAATCAGAGGTGGAAATATCCCTTCACTAACGCCGAAATAGATATAGCTTAATACACTACCTTCGTCATAAACACTAATAGCCATCCCCGCAACAGGTGGAATATTCCCCACCAGAATACCAAATCCGATAGGAACAAGTAATAATGGCTCGTAATCTTTAACTATGGCTAGGGTGATAAAAACAATACCGATTACAATCATAATCGCATTGCCCCAGGTTAGTGCCATAAATCCGGTTCCAGCAATAAATTGATGTAAGGTTTCCATGCTGTAGTCCTTTACTGTTGTTAATCGGATTGGCGACGTTTGGGTGAGTTGCTTTCTATCAGAAGTAATTCCTGACCTTGTGAAACAGCGTCACCAACGCTGACATGGATAGCAACAACAATACCGGAAATATGGCTATTGATCTCATTTTCCATTTTCATTGCTTCCATTTTATATAATGGCTGACCAGCCTGTATCGTATCGCCAGTTTTAACATGGATAGCAAGAATTGATCCGGGGATAGGAGCGCATACGGAGCCATTTTTATTTGTTGGCAAGGGTGCTGTTGCCGCCGATATTTTTGATGTGCCAGCAGCACCGGTTAAGGTGCGCTGTGCTGGTCCCGCTACATTATCTTGATCCTGCTGTATGTTGTCGATCACAATCTGGTAGCTGGTTCCATCGACCTCAACTTCAGCAGCTTCTGCACTGAGTTCTTTTAGGTGAACTGAAATTGCTTTGTTATTTATTGTAAGTTGATATTTACGCATGGGGGCTCCTGTTGGAGAGGCTGCGAGTTGTTCCTGTTGAATTCCAAAAAGTTCCAGTGGGGGCACGTCGCTTCATAGTTATGCGCTGGAAATCACCACCGCAGCGTTCAAGTTCCATGTGAACGACTAGGCTTATAGCTGCCATTATTTCCTGCTCCGTTGGATCGTTTGATGTGACCTTGGCAGAAACTGGTTGTGGCTGCCTACCTGCGACGACTCGATCGAACACGGCAAGAGCATGGGGCAAAATTATAATAAACGTACTGATGAGCAACAGCCCACTAAAAACAATTAACATGCCGATTAAGGTTATGGTGATTCCGTTGCTATCTATGACGTTTTGCCAATTTAAATTAATCATAAAGAGATCCTGTTTAAAGTGGAATATTGCCATGCTTGCGTGGTGGGTTTGTATCGCGTTTGTTGGTTAGCATTGTCAATGCTTTACAGATTCTAAATCGGGTACGTTCTGGCAATATTACATCGTCTAGGTATCCACGTTGAGCAGCAGCATATGGGTTGGCAAACGCATCGCTGTACTCTTGCTCACGTTTGCCGATTTGCTCGGGATCGTTGGCAATAGCTTTACCATAAATCAACTCAACAGCCCCTTTTGCGCCCATTACAGCAATTTCTGCAGATGGCCATGCATAGTTAATATCACCACGTAAATGTTTAGAACTCATAACGCAATAAGCACCGCCATAAGCCTTACGTGTTGTGATTGTTACTTTGGGTACCGTAGCCTCAGCGTAAGCATAAAGGAGCTTTGCACCATTGCGGATAATTCCACCGTACTCCTGCACTGTTCCCGGCATAAATCCGGGAACATCTACCAAAGTAACTATGGGGATATTAAACGCATCACAACAGCGGACAAAGCGGGCACCTTTAACGGATGAGTTGTTATCTAATACTCCTGCCATCTGAGCTGGCTGGTTAGCAACAATACCAACGGACATGCCATCGAAACGGGCAAAGCCAATAATTAAGTTTGGCGCATAATCGGGTTGAATTTCAAAAAAACTATCTTGATCGACAAGGGGTTCAATCAGCTGCTTCATATCGTATGGCTGGTTGGCATCGACAGGAACTAACTCATTAAGAAGTGGAACAGATCTATTGGCAGAATCGTTGTTTTCAGTAAGCGGCACCCCAGTCATATTATTTTGGGGTAGATAACTGATCAATTGTTGGAGTTGCTGAATTGCATGAACCTCACTGTCGGCAGCAAGATGGGCAACACCGCTGCGCATGGTATGAACCTGCGTTCCACCTAATTGTTCAACATCAACCTCTTCTCCTGTGACACTTTTAACAACCTTTGGACCAGTAAGAAACATATAGCTATGGTCGCGCACCATGGTGGTGAAATCAGTTAATGCCGGACTGTAAACCGCGCCACCGGCACAGGGGCCAAGAATGGCTGAAAGTTGTGGAATAACACCAGAACACATGACATTGCGTTGAAAAATTTCAGCATAGCCGGCCAGACTTTCGATCCCTTCCTGAATTCTGGCACCACCTGAATCGTTTAATCCAATAATTGGCGCTCCATTTTTAAGAGCCATATCCATAATTTTACAGATCTTTTCCGCATGTGTTTCAGACAAAGAACCTCCAACCACGGTGAAATCCTGAGAAAACAGATACACTAAACGTCCATTTATTGTGCCATATCCGGTGATAACACCATCGCCAGGCCAGTGTTTTTCATCCATGTTAAAATGGGTGCAACGATGAGATTTAAACATATCAAACTCTTCAAAACTTTGTTCGTCAAGGAGAAGCTCAATCCGCTCACGTGCGGTAAAGCATCCTTTTTTATGACGCTTCTTCTGTTGTTTAAGACCTCCTCTCAACTTGAGCTTGGTAATTAATCCGCTGCTTATTGTTAAGCCAGTCATTCCAGTTTTCTATCGATTTCCAGGAACTGATAACTATTCGTTCTAAAGGGTTGTCGAAGTTAATCAACGTTTCACCGGAAATATAGCCATTCTGGGCATGAGCCAAAGAGCGCATTTGTAACAGAATTGGGCGTATCTCAGGTTCCTTTTCTGGTGGAACATGGCGGATAATAATAATTTTTACAGCCATAAAAACTCTCCCTATAAAAGTAAATTTTCCACTAAAGCAACAGTATAGCAGCGGATGATAAAATTTCGACAGCTTCGTGCGATCGATGTACTACTCTACACTATTTGGTTCAACCCTGTGGGTATTATCCTCAGTTTTCCAAATTTATCTCCTGATTAGCGACCCACGTCATGTAGCTTCGCTACAATCCATTCTTACCGCAACAATCGCTGCGATTTTATGCCTTGGCAAATATCACCACATCGTCACCGATAAACTCAAGTTGCGCTCCCCAGTGATCTGCCAGCCACATAAAAGTTTGCGGCGCATAAAAACACACATGGGTAGGATCATTTTTGTAGTGCCATCGGCTAAAAGCGTCGACATCGCGCACCATCTTGGTCATTACCCCGAGTAACCCACCTGAAGATAAATGACTCCACAAACGCTCCAGCTCAAAACGGGGATGATACAGATGTTCTACAACCTCTGTAGTGCTGATAAAATCATATGTTTTCTGCCACACTCGTGAATCTTTGGCATAATAATGATCGTATATGGTCATATCATGTCCAACTTCGCTGAACATTAATGACAGTGTCGGTCCAGGACCGCTGCCAAAATCGAGACCATGTTTTTCAGGGGGCAAGCGAGAACTCAATGGTTGAAACAATCGGTTCAAAAAAAGCCGATAACCGATGTCGGATGGGTCATTCTGATGTTGATCATAAACAGCTTTCTCCGTCGATTCGTCCAAATGATCCACGCTGGCAACAAATACCAGCAAACACGATTGGCAGCGGTAATAACTGCGGCGCTTATCTTTGACAAAAAAACCAGACATGCCACCACACAGGGGGCAACAATCTGGAGTACTTATTTCAGTTTTATTTTGCTGTTCCATAGATAACCGCACTAATAAAAAAGCCCCTGTATCCAGGGGCTTAAAAACAATATTCTTTTTAAATTACTTTTCGACCAACCAGCATTACCGCTAAAGTTGAGCTAACGATTTCGATGCGTATCCACGCAATTTTCGATTGCTAGCATCTTTAGATACAGCGGTCAACGTCTTGATATATTTGCTATTACCAGATGCTCCCAACACCTTACACAACCAAGACATCGCATCTATATGATTACGATCTCTCCCTTTACTTTTATAGCCACGCAGCAATGCTTTTTCCACAGTATCAGTTACCTTGGCATCAAATAACCGCGCGCGGATTATCCGCTTAGCCGCATCGCGCTGAGCAATTGCATTTTCACTTTTTAACTGCTTTATATATTGAGCACTGGCAGCAGTTGGTGACGGTCTTGTAGTACGCCACCCCTGAGCATTTACCGATACCGCAACCGTAGCTGGAGCATTGCTGACCCGCACTTCCGGTGCTCGATAAACTACCGGAGCCGGCAATGGTTTCAATTTGCCACGCACACTCTTGACTAACTGACCATAACCTATTTTGTATTTTTTTGATTCTTTTACTATTGTTCCCTCTGAAATTTTCCCCCGTACCGAAGATATCTTAACCTTTCCAGTTTCTATCTGCTCCACATCGAGAACTTCTCCAGTTTTGGGATGCTTAATAACATTACCCTCTTTGTAAACGAGAAATTCCATATCTTTCTTCACTCCGGCCAAACGCCCGAGATCGATGGTAACATTTTTGTCTTTGCGCTTTACAATATAACCTTCAAGGGGGAAATTTTTGATTATTTTGTCCGACATTTGCACCACTAACTGTTGCAGACTGGCGGTACTGCTACTGCGTACGTTCTCAGCGGCTATAATTGACGCACTCTGTACATCTATGATTCGGGCATTAATTTCTGTTATGCCCTGTAATTTCATCACCGTACCGGTTATAATAACTTTAACCCCAAGGATTTTACCTAACTGAGTCGCAGTTGATTCGTCAACAACTCCGCTCATAGCCAGCTTCTGCTCAGCTAGAATCTTCTGCAACATCCCCCGTTCCACCACATCAAAGCGCCCCTCTTTCACCAGCGCAGTGATAAACCATTCCGCAACAATCTTGCCCATATCCTTGGTTTCAAAATCATTACCTTGCAGATTAAAATCCAGTACGGCAATTTTAGTTCTCTGAAAATCTGCCTGAACAATTGAAGCAAACATAACCAGCAACAACAATGACATTACACCTGTACGTTTTAATATTTGCACCAGAACCTCCTACGCCATCTTCAACGGCTATATCAAATATATAGATTGTGATCGAATAAGTTTATTTCAACACAACAACAATGCGATTACCAATCACATCGGTAACGGCAAGTTTTTTATCCCCAACCTTTTTACCATCAACACTTTCGCAAAAACCATCAACGGTACCTCGATACATAACCGTCAACGCCAGAGCACCTCCAGAGAAACTCCGTTTACTCACAGACTGTACTGCGTCACCGTCAGCAATCATGCTACTAACCTGCTTCTGTTGTTGATATCCATCCAGCGCTTGTATTGTTACTTCTATTGTCTGACCATTGTTTACCTGATCTTGAAAGGAGCTGACAATTTTTTCAAACAACTGAGTATCCATCAGCTTTTGTGCCGTTTTCAACACCGCACCCTGCAATGCCGCCTCTTTGGAGATATGAGCCATGGCAGAACGGTTGTTTTTTGATGCTACTATTCTTGAAGTTGAGCAATTGATTACCCGAGCTGATATCTGTCCTTGCGCCGAAAACATACCGCTGCCCGCCAACAGATCGTTGTTTTGCATCGCTGCGGCAATTTTGCCCACTAATATATATTCGGCTCCGTTGTCGGCCCCAATTTTAGCCGCTGCAACAGGGTCGCCAGCAATAGCTTTAGCCACCAAGGCACTATCGCGCTGCTGTAGCGTGGCAACCATGGCCGGGTCAACAATATCAAACTCTTTCGAGGTCAAATAATCGATTATCTCAGTTTCGGCACCTTTTGCCTGATCACCCTCTATCAACACCATCATGCGCGGACGTTGCATAGACTCAAGGAGAATTCTCAAAGCAGCCAGGTCCTCGCGAATATCGGCCATAGAAACTACAGCGTTTTGCATCAAGCAGTGCTGAATCCAAAGTCTGGCCGCAACCCTCGGCTACAATTTCCACATCATCCACGTTGGCGGCCATGGCAACAGTAGCGGTTGCCAACAGCACTACAATCAACAATAATGCTTTAATTTTCATCAACCAGTCCCTTTATTTCAAGTGTGTTCCAAAATAACTGCATTAAACCCACTAATACTTGCGTACAGAGTAACAACCTGTTGTTTATAGCACATTTTAAAGCTTAAACGCACAGTCAAAAAACAAAAAGCCCTCGGATCATCGAAGGCTTTTTGTTTTAATTTTTTCAAGTTTTAACCATAAAAACTAGTCTGTACATTCCTCCAACAATACTGCATGCGCCGCCGCCAGGCGAGCAATCGGTACTCGATATGGAGAACAGGAAACATAATCAAGACCAATTTTATGGCAGAAAATCACACTAGAAGGTTCCCCACCGTGCTCACCACAAATACCAAGTTTTATATTTGGCCTGGTTTTACGCCCTTTTTCACAACCCATTTTCACCAATTCACCAACACCTGCTTGGTCTATGGCAACAAACGGGTCTTCAGGGAAGATCTCCTTTTCCACATAAAATGGGAGAAATTTACCCGCATCGTCTCGCGATAAGCCATAGGTGGTCTGAGTTAAATCGTTGGTACCAAAGGAGAAGAATTCTGCCTGCTCGGCAATCTTGTCGGCAGTGAGCGCGGCACGTGGCAACTCGATCATGGTACCAACCAGATACTCAACCTTAACGTCGTATTCGGTGATCACTTCATCGGCTACTTTCACCGCATTGGCACGGAGGATCTCCAACTCTTTCACTTCACTGATCAATGGAATCATGATCTCTGGAACGATATCAAAACCCTCGTTCTTCACCAGTTGGCATGCAGCTTCCATTATGGCACGCACCTGCATGTCATATACTTCCGGATAGGTGATCCCCAAACGGCAGCCACGGTGTCCAAGCATGGGATTGAACTCATGCAAAGAGTCTACCTTCTGCGTTAATTTCTCTGCAGCAACCCCCATGCTCTGGGACAATTCATCAATCTCTTTTTCAGTGTGGGGCAAAAATTCATGCAACGGTGGATCAAGAAGACGAATTGTAACTGGCAACCCTTTCATCTCGCGGAACAGACCCAAGAAATCTTCACGCTGCATATCAATAATTTTAGCCAGAGCCAACTTGCGACCATCAAGATCTTCCGCCAAGATCATCTCACGTACTGCCATAATTCTGTTTGCGTCAAAGAACATGTGCTCAGTACGGCACAAACCTATCCCCTCAGCACCAAAACCACGCGCTACTGCAGAATCTGCCGGGGTATCAGCATTGGTACGAACTTTCAAGCGACGGATATCATCAACCCAACCCATAAGGTTACCAAAATCACCAGTCAACTCTGGAGTTACGGTCGGCACGCTACCGCGCATTACCTCACCACTAGAACCGTCGAGAGTTATAATATCACCCTTTTTAATCACGTTGCCGTTACGGTCCGCAAACTGCTGAGCAGCATAATCGACCTTGATCTCTCCACAGCCGGAAACACAGCACTTACCCATACCGCGCGCAACAACCGCTGCATGAGAGGTCATACCACCGCGCGCAGTCAAAATACCACGGGCTGCGTTCATACCATGGATATCTTCAGGACTAGTCTCTATCCGCACCAAAATAACATTCAAACCCAGCTTCTTTGCATCTTCCGCTTCATCGGCAGAAAAAACCACCTCACCGGAAGCTGCTCCAGGTGACGCCGGCAACCCCTTGGCAATAACCTCTTTTTTTGCCAGAGGATCAAGAGAGGGATGGAGCAATTGATCCAGTTGCTCCGGTTCGATACGCAGCACCGCCTCTTTTTCGCTGATCAGCCCTTCAGCCACCATATCCACCGCAACTTTCACTGCCGCTTTGGCTGTACGTTTACCGTTGCGAGTCTGGAGCATAAACAAACGCCCCTTTTCGATAGTAAACTCAATATCCTGCATGTCGCGATAATGTTTTTCCAGTTTCTGTTGTATCTCCATCAGCTGTGCATAACTCTCAGGCATCACCTCTTCCATAGAAAGAAGGGTGCCATCACCGCCAGCTTTATTGATGGGCTGCGGAGTACGGATACCTGCAACCACATCCTCCCCTTGGGCATTAATCAGAAACTCACCAAAGAACAGGTTCTCACCGGTAGCAGGATTACGGGTAAAAGCAACACCTGTGGCACAGTCATCACCCATATTACCAAAAACCATTGATTGTACAGTAACCGCCGTCCCCCACTCCGCAGGAATATTGTTCAAGCGCCGGTAGGTAATAGCGCGCTGATTCATCCAAGAGCCAAAAACTGCGCCGATGGCACCCCATAACTGTTCTTGAGGATCATCGGGGAAACCCTCACCCAACACTTCGGTGTACTTATTCTTAAATAGACCAACCAAAATCTTGAGGTCGGCAGCACTCAGCGCGGTATCCTCTTCAACACCACGATCATCTTTCATGTTTTCGAGAATATCTTCTAAAATGTCGCCATCCATCCCCTTGACAACATTGGCGTACATCTGAATGAAACGGCGGTAAGAATCGTAGGCGAACCGCTCATCACCACTCAGTTTGACAATCCCCTGTACCGTCTGATCATTCAAACCGAGATTTAACACTGTATCCATCATTCCCGGCATGGATGCACGAGCTCCAGAACGCACCGAAACTAACAACGGACGTTCAGCATCGCCAAACTTCTTGTCCATTAAATCCTCGACTGCGTTGAGCTTTTCGACAACTTGTTCTTTTAACCCCTCTGGATAATGATGATTGTTTTCGTAAAACGCTGTGCACACCTCGGTGGTAATACTAAAACCAGCGGGAACCGGCAATCCAATTGAGGTCATCTCAGCCAGATTGGCTCCTTTGCCTCCCAGTAGATTTTTCATTGCCCCGTTGCCTTCAGCTTTACCATCGCCAAAGAAATACACATATTTTACAGCCATCACTTTCCTCCTCACAAAAGGTTAAATCACGATATAAATACTGCCTAGTTAAATTTAAGCAGCTATGCGGGAAAAATCTGCCAAGCCAGAGAATAAACCTGCAACCTGCGTTAGTAAAGCCAGACGATTCATCTTAACTGTTTCATCGTTTGCCATAACCATGACACCATCAAAGAAGGCATCGACGCTGGGATGCAACTCAGCTATAGAGCGCAACGCTGCAGGATAATCACCGCTAGCCATTAAGCGAACGACTTCCTGCTGAACACGTTGCACCTGAACAAACAATTCTCGCTCACAATTTTCTACAAACGCACTCTCAACAACTTCAGCATCAACTCCATCTTTGATGATATTTCCGACCCGCTTAAAAGTCGCCGCTAGGGCAGCAAAATCCTGCTGTTTTTTCATATCAGCCAGCGCCTGAACTCGCTGACGAGCATCGATAACATCATCAAAGTCAGCGCCTAGCACCGCTTCTACAACATCGACAGGATATTGCTGACCAGTAAGCATATTCACCAGACGCAGTCGAATAAACTCCAGCACATCAGCACTTACTTCTGCTACACTGCGATTCAATTTATCTTCCAGTTGACTAACTGCCTGATTTATCAATTGCGGCAACGATAAACGATATCCACGCTCAAGAACAATATTAAGGATACCAATGGCGCAACGGCGCAAGGCATAAGGATCAGCGGTTCCCGTTGGAATCAGACCAACACCAAAGCAACCACAAACAGTGTCAATCTTGTCAGCCAATGAAACAAAAGCGCCCACATTGTCACTGGGGAGTTTCCCACCGGCCTGAATCGGCAGATAGTGCTCATAAATTGCTGTGGCCACGCGCGGGTCTTCACCCTCAATCATGGCGTACTCTCGCCCCATAATCCCCTGCAATTCGGGGAACTCATACACCATCCCGGTTTCCAGATCGCACTTACACAGAGTAGCCGCACGACTGGTTAACTCCAACACTTCGGGATCGAGTTGTTTAGCCAAAGTTTCCGCCAAAACAGTGAAGCGCTGCACCTTGGCGTAACTAGTGCCCAGCTTTGCCTGATATACCACATTTTTTAGAGACTCTAGACGTGATTCAAGTGAACGACGCTGGTCCTCTTTCCAGAAAAACATGGCATCAGCTAAACGGGCTCGTAACACCCGCTCATTACCTTTTACCACCACATCTGGATCAACCGCTCTGGTATTAGAGATGGTAATAAATTTAGGCAGCAGCTTACCTTCACTATCAGCCAGAGTAAAATAGCGCTGATGCTCTTTCATGCTGGTGATCAACAACTCATCAGGCAACTGCAGAAACTCTTCATCAAAGATGCCACACAACGGGGTTGGATCTTCTACCAGAAAAGCCACCTCTTCAAGAAGCTCGGCGTCAACATTCAAATCGCCACCTTCCTCTGTAGCCACGCGCTCAATCTCCTGAGAGATTATCTGCTTGCGCTCCTCTGGATCGACAATAACAAAGTGCTCACGTGCCTTGGCGACATAGTCTTCTAAACCGCTAACGGCAAAAGATTCCGGCGCCATAAAGCGGTGTCCCCGCGACTCGTTACCACTGTCTAAACCCGCATAAGAGAACGGCACAACTTCGCCACCGTAAAGGGCGACTAACCAATGTATCGGACGAGCAAAGCGAACATCCATATCCTTCCAACGCATGGACTTTTTAAACGCAAGGCTGGAAACCACTTTCAGCATGATAGCGGGCAGTTCATCGACAACAGGCTTACCTTCAATAACTTTAGACAAAAACAGATAAGTACCCTTATCGGTTTCTTGTTGGGTCAACTCCGAAACTTCAACTCCATTAGAACGGGCAAAACCCAATGCCGCTTTAGTCGGATTACCATCAACATCATAAGCAACCTTAACTGATGGTCCGGAAAGATTTAACTCCTGGCGCTGCTGCTGTTCAGCTACATCTGCTACAGACAGCACCAAACGCCGCGGCGTAGCGAAAGTGGTTATCTCACCAAATTCAATACGTCCAGCATTCAGCTCCTTACTAACCAAACGCTTTAGATCACGCATGGCTATGGGCAGCATTCCAGCAGGAATCTCCTCAGTACCTATCTCCAAAAAAAGTTCTTTGGCCATATCTATTTGCTCCATTTAAGCTCGGACACGCGCCATCACACGCACAGGCTATTTAAACTATAAACCACGGCATAACCGTGACAGGTAAATAAAAACCAACTATTTTCACCGCTTCAGCAAGGGGAATCCCAAACGTTCTCGCTGGACTACATAGCCCTCAGCGCACAAACGCGACAAATTACGCACCCGACCGATGTAATGAGCGCGTTCAGTAACCGAAATTGCTCCCCTGGCATCGAGAAGATTAAAAGCATGCGATGCCTTCATAACGAAGTCATAGGCAGGAAACACCAGCTCTTTTTCCGCTAGCTTGATACACTCTTTTTCATACATATCAAACAACTGAAACAGCATGGCGGTATCAGCTTCCTCAAAGTTGTAAGCCGAAAATTCAACCTCGGTCTGATGATGAATATCGCCGTACTTTATCCCCTTGGTCCACTCAAGATCGTAGACATTGTCAACCCCTTGAATATACATGGCGATACGCTCACAACCATATGTTATCTCACCAGGGATAGGCTTCAAATCAATACCGCCAACCTGTTGAAAATAAGTAAATTGAGTGATCTCCATCCCATCGAGCCACACTTCCCAGCCCAGACCCCAGGCACCGAGCGTGGGTGATTCCCAATCGTCCTCAACAAAACGGATATCATGAGCTTGTGGATCAATACCAAAGCTGCGCAGTGAATCCAAATATAGATCTTGTATATTCAGTGGAGCTGGCTTTAAGATAACTTGAAACTGATAATAGTGCTGGAGGCGGTTAGGGTTCTCCCCATAGCGACCGTCAGTGGGGCGGCGCGAAGGCTCAACATAGGCAACATTCCATGGCTCGGGACCAAGAGAACGTAAGAATGTTGCTGGATTAAAAGTGCCAGCCCCTTTTTCCATATCATAAGGTTGCTGAATGATGCAGCCCTGCTGTGCCCAATAATTCTGCAACGACAGAATCAAATCTTGAAATGTCACGATAAAACCTCCGCGCAAGCTGTTAATTAAATAGCTAACGGATAAAAAATGAAAAGAATCAGCACTGCCCGTAAAAATAGAAACTAGCGCTGCTCAACATCAACAATCAAAACCAATTTTACTAGCCTATTCAGCGGGGAACTGTCAAGGCAAAACTCCCCAGACAGGCTCCTAATCAACTCATCATCGATCTCTAACCAACCCTAATTAAGCCATCAAGAAACTCAGCGCTCTTAATGCGTCGCCCGACACAACTTGCCAAAACCTGGTGCAACAACTTTGCCCCTTGTTGCAATGTCTGTTCACTCAAACTGATAGCTAAAAATTTTTTGGGTTCCACCCGCAACAAACGAGCCAGGCTACCCAAAGTAACAGCCTGGACAATCACTCCTCCGTGACGATCTCCAGCACAACGGGGGCACAAGGTACCACCACGCGCTACATCAAACAGCAACCACTCATCATGCAGCGCCTCCCAACAGTTGGCGCAATGACCGATGTGAGGTAACAATCCAACCAGCTCAAGCAAGCGCAATTCAAATACAATGCGCAGCGTAGCATATGATTTTGCCTCAGGCAGGAGATTCAGGACAACCTCCAGCAACTGATAAATTTCCGGCACCGGCTGTTCTTCCGGTGATAACACATGCACCAGTTCACACATGTAGGCAGCTAAAGCCAGCGCTTCAAGGCTGTCGGTCAGAGCAGTTGCTGATTCAACAAGTTCAACCTCGGCCAACTGCGCCAGCCCCCCCCGTTTACGTGGTTGCCACAGCACACGCACCCGATTAAATAGTTGCAACGCCGCACCAAAACGGCGGCGACTATTGCGCGCGTTACGGGCGATACCACTACACACCCCACGCTCTAGTGTCAACAAAGTGACAATACGGTCGGCATCACCATAATTGGTGTAGCGTAAAATGATCGCTTCACATGGAGCAGCGGCAACCAAGGGTTAGCTCTTTTAATGCAACTTAGCCAAAAACATCGTGGCTGTAGCAAAATAGATCAGGATACCGGTGATATCATTAGCGGTTTGCACAAAGGGAGTTGACGCAATAGCGGGATCGACCCCTATCCGTTTAAAAAACGCCGGTGCCAGCACCCCCATAGTAGCGGCTACAGTCATGGCAGCCACCATGGCAACCCCCACCACCAAGCCAAGATATACATTATGGTGCCAAATAACGGCGATGGTCGCAACGGTAAAACCACACACGATTCCCATGATTACTCCGACTCGCATCTCCTTAAAAAACACCTGCTTCAATGTAGTAAAATCGATACGACCAGTGGCAAACCCGCGCACCACAATGGTAGCCGACTGGCCACCCACATTCCCACCCATACCGGTGATAACCGGGATAAAAGAGATCAAGGCAATAACCTCTTTCAAGGTCACCTGGAACAACCACATCAGATAGCCGGTAACCACTCCACCGAGGAGATTAACCAGTAACCACGGCAAGCGCAATTGGGCAATCTTGAATGACTTATAGCCATACAGCAACTCCTCTTCGCTGGCTCCAGCCATTTTGTAAATATCTTCTGTTGCTTCTTGGCGCATAACATCTATTACATCATCAACAGTGATAATACCTAACAGCTTGTTGTGATCATCGACAACCGGGATTGCCAGAATATTGTACTTGGCTACCTGCTGGGCGACCATCTCCTGGTCCATATCTACACGTACGCTGATGACATCAGTTGAAACAATATCGCGCAACAATCGGTCAGGGGGCACCGTCAACAGCTGACGTAAAGACAACACACCAACCAGATGGTTATGTATGTCAGTAACATAAATGTAAAAGACCATCTCGATATGATCAGCACCTTGCAGTGCCTCAATCGCCTCCCTAGCGGTCATATCTTCACGTAAAGAGAAAAATTCGGTGGACATGATGCCGCCAGCAGTATCTTCCTGATACTGCATCAACTGCTCTATCTCCTCTGAGCACTCA
>NBLX01000033.1 GCA_002084705.1 Desulfobacteraceae bacterium 4572_35.1 | reverse complement strand
ACCTGATATTTTCATTCTTGTCGATGAGAGTCACCGTACCCAGTTTGGCTCCTTTTCTGCCCGGATGCGGCTGATGTTTCCCCACGCCTGCTACCTTGGATTTACCGGCACGCCTTTGTTGAAGAAAGAAAAAAACAATTTCACCAAATTCGGTGATCTGGTCGAACCGCATTACTCCATCACTCAGGCGGTTGAAGATGGTGCCGTTGTTCCTCTGCTGTATGAGGGGCGACATGTGGAGATGACCCAGAACAAAAAGGCAGTCGATTTATGGTTTGAGCGACATACGCAGGGATTGACCAAAGAGCAAAAGGCGGACCTTAAACGGAAATACGCCCGGGCAGAAATGCTGAATAAGGCCGATCAGGTCATTTATATGCGGGCTTTTGATATCAGTGAGCACTTCCGTTCCAATTGGCAGGGAACTGGTTTCAAAGCACAGTTGGTTGCCCCGAACAAAGTATCGGCACTGCAATATAATGCTTATCTCGATGAAATCGGCATGGTCAGTTCTGCGGTTGTTATCTCGCCGCCGGATATGCGTGAAGGCTATGAGGAGACCGACGACGAAACGACTGATGAAGTTGTGAAATTCTGGCAAAAAATGATGAAACGCTATGGCAGCGAAGAGGAGTATACCAAGCAACTCATCAACCAATTTAAGCATGGGAGTGAACCGGAAATACTTATTGTTGTCGATAAACTGCTGACTGGATTTGATGCACCGAGAAACACGGTTCTTTATCTGTGCCGGGTTCTCAGAGAACATACGCTGTTGCAGGCAATTGCCCGGGTCAACCGCCTCTATGATGGCAAAGAGTTCGGTTTTATTGTCGATTATGCCAGTGTCCTTGGTGAACTGGATGAGGCATTGACCATGTACAGTGCCTTTGAGGGTTTTGATGAATCCGATCTGGTTGGCACCCTGACATCCATTAACAGTGAAATTGAAAAGTTACCCGGTCGCTATTCTGACCTTTGGGATCTGTTCAAAACGGTTAAACACTCCCACGATGAAGAAGCCTATGAGGTGTTGCTTGCCGATGATGAACTGCGGGAAGAGTTTTATAGCCGCCTTTCTGAGTTTGGCAAAACCCTGAGTATTGCCCTCTCTTCCGAAAAGTTTTTATTTGAGACCGATGAAAAAACTCTGTCCAGATACAAGACCGATCTCAGAAAGTTTCAGTCTCTCAAAGCCTCGGCGAAATTACGCTACGCCGAAGCGATCAATTACCGGGATTATGAACCGAAAATCAAGAAACTGCTGGATACCCATATTCAGGCCAGTGAAGTTGTGCAGCTCAATGAACCGGTCAATATTTTCGATGATAAAATGTTTGACCAAGTGAAGGAAGAACAGGGAATCTATCAAACCGGGAAAACCACTGCTTCCAAAGCGGACACGATTGCCCATGCCACAAAAAAAGTGATTACCGAAAAAATGGGTGAAGATCCCCACTTTTACGAAAAGTTTTCCAAGTTGATTCAGCAGGCGATTGAAGATTTCAGAGCAAAAAGGATATCGGATCTGGACTATCTGACCAAAGTCGTTGATATCCGTAACAAAGTTGTCGACAAGGTTCATGACGATATCCCTGATCAACTTGCCGGTCGGGAAGATGCCATGGCCTATTATGGGGTGTTGAAGCCCTTTCTTGAACAATCCATTTGTAGGGGCAGTGCCACTGTGCCTGCCCAAGTACTGGAATCTGCTGCCGCAGATACGGCAATTGCTGTCCACGATATACTGAGAAAGCACGAAAAAGTTCATTTTTGGGATGATGAAGATGCTCAGAAGCAAGCCGTTAATGAAATTGACGATTATCTCTATGATGAACTCAAAACGGCAAAGGGGATCGAGTTATCATTGGACCAGATGGATAGCATCATCGAAAAGGTGCTGCAGGTCGCGAAGCACCGGAGCCTGAGATGATGGCGGTAGCAATCCATACCACCAGACACTCAGTTGTTTATGGACAGAAGACGATCAATTACAGCCTATTGTTCTGTGATCGCAAGACCATGGAAATTGCCGTGCACCCTGATAGTACCGTTGTTGTCAAGGCACCAGTCCAATCTGATATTTCACTTATTGAAGAGAAAATAATCAAAAGAGCCCGCTGGATTATCAGGCAGCTAAACTATTTCAAGCAATTTGATCCTAAAACTCCAGAGCGCTGTTATGTGAACGGTGAAACTCACCTTTATCTTGGCAGGCAGTACCGAATAAGGTTGCTGGAAGGGGCGGAGAATTCGGTCAAATTATCTCGTGGTTTTTTTTATGTAACTTGTCGCAACACACCAACATCAGAAACTGCAGGGAAACTTTTGCAGCGATGGTACCATGAGAAAGCTCAACTACAATTTAGGGCAAGTTTAGATCGTTGCTGGACGAAATTTAGCAGCTTCGGCATTGGTAAGCCTGAAATGTCGATTAAGCGGATGAAAAAAAGGTGGGGCAGTCTTTCACAAAAGGGGACAATAACCCTTAATACCGATCTGATCAGGGCACCTAAGGAATGTATTGACTATGTTGTGACCCATGAGCTGTGCCATCTGAAATATCATGATCATAGCTCAGAATTTTACAGGCTCCTTGACTCTGCCATTCCAGACTGGGAGAAGATAAAACATAAGCTCGAGCTCAGTATGGTGTAGGTAGGGGCAGAATGTATGTTGCAGGTTGCTTTTGCCAGGACGTCCCGATGTCTTTTGAGCCAGCTTTTCGCTACGACTTAGGGGGATGAAAAATCTCATCATAAAAAAAGGCATACCAAAATATTTTGATATACCTCATAAATTGATCAAATTTCCGACCAAAGAAAGAAGATCAATTTATGGAAAGATTATTGACGGGATTAGCCGATTTTTCAATCAAAAAGGTGATCAGTGTAAGACCTGCACAACTGGAGGTTGTTTATCAAAAAGAAACGCAATGCCCCGAATGTGCAAGTCAGAAGAAAGGAATTAAGGCTAGCTTCTGGCGCAAAATTAAAAGTATTCCGCAGCAGGGCTACTCTGTCACGCTTCAAGTTCATTGTCATAAGTATCACTGCAAACAATGTGGCAGATATTTCAATACTCGGCTAAACGGTGTTAAAAAGTGGATTCGATCAACTAAGCCATTAAAACATAGCGTATTTAATTCCTGTCGAAGAGGCTACTCAAATAAGGATGCGGCGTTTGAAAGTGGCCTTAGCGTTGCCACGGTTGAAAGATTTTACCACCAAATGATTTTACAGAAAATCAGTCATCAACAGAACCAGCAGTGTCCGAAATTTATCGGCATAGATGAACACTGCTTAAAAGGTCGCAGGAACGTGAAGGTGTCTGTATGGATATGCATGGGCCCTACCGTAAAATGGTAAAGGAATAAGAAGAAGCTAGACCACTACTTTGAACTGCAACCTGTCATCAAAAATATGTGGTATTTCTGGCAGGAGTTAACAGAGTTATGTAGAAACAAAGGTAAAAACCTTGGGACGTGCAGGAAGCTGGTGCGTAACTTGTTGAGCAAGGTAGAGATACTAAAAACTAGTCCATTTAGTCCCTTGAAAACGCTAGAAAGGAGCTTAACAAATTGGATTGATGCCATAGCATACATGTTCCGTTATTATCGAAGCAACTGGATCGTAGAAGGATTCCATCGAAAGATGAAACTTATCCAGCGAAGGGCGTATGGTTTCAGAAATTTTGAAAATTATCGGTTGCGCGTAAAAATACTGTGTGGTTAAACCAAAAGAGAAATTTGATCGATTTTATGGTGGGATAATAACCCATCCCCTTTCTTTGGTGTAGACCCAATTTGGATCAGTACATAGTTGCGGCTCTTCATCTCCAAATCACCATTCAACTACCACGTTGAATAGATAGTGCTTACGCACCACGCGCCCGACTGGGCGCACCAAAAAAAAAGGTTACGCAAACGCGTAACCCATTGATTTTATTCTGGTGCCGAAGGCCGGAATCGAACCGGCACGGCCAGAAGCCATCGGTTTTTGAGACCGACGTGTCTACCAATTCCACCACTTCGGCACAAGCAGAACGGAGTATAGTTACATGTGTACTGGCAGTCAAGTGTTTATATTGGTAAATTGATTTTTTTCTAAGAACAACCTGTTTGATACAAATTCAGGTTAAAAAATCCATCTTGTGGCAAAATTCTCATATTGTAAATTTTCTGTTAGAATCAATATGATTTATTGTTGCTAACACAGGAGGTTTTATTGTGAAAGAAGCTATGTTCTGGACTGCATTGGATGAGGGTAAAGTACGCTGCGACCTATGTCGACTAACATGCCATATTAGCAACGGTCAGCGCGGTCACTGTGGCGTGCGTGAAAATCGGGGTGGGATTTTATACACCTTAAATTACGGCCTGGCCGTTGCAAACAATGTTGATCCCATCGAAAAAAAACCCCTGTTTCATCTTTGTCCCGGTTCACGCAGTTATTCCATTGCTACCGTTGGCTGTAATTTCCGCTGTCTCCACTGTCAAAATGCATCTATCTCTCAAGTGAGCAACAACGATACAATTAGCGGCACTAGATTCAGCCCTAAAGAGATTGTCGAGCAAGCTATAACTATGGGATGCAAAAGCATTGCTTACACATATACCGAACCGACGATATTCTATGAATATGCTTACGATACTGCGTATTTGGCCTACGAAGCTGGGCTAAAAAATGTTTTCGTTACCAACGGATACATTGCTGAGAAGCCCCTTCGTAAACTTGCACCGGTGCTGAGTGCAGCCAATATAGATCTCAAGGGATTCTCTTCACAATTTTATCACAAGGTGTGTGGAGCCAACCTTGATCAGGTGTTGGAAAGTCTGTGTCTGTATCGCCAACTGGGGATATGGATTGAGATTACAACTTTGATTATTCCCGGCTACAACGATGATCGCAATGAATTGGTAAAGTTAGCGGCTTTTATTGTCGATAAACTAGGAGTGGACACACCTTGGCATGTTACCGGTTTTTACCCCACCTATAAGTTGCTAAATGCTCCACCAACTCCAGCAAATACGCTGCGCATGGCGCAACAAATCGGCTACGAGGCAGGACTACATTACGTATATGTTGGTAACACAGCAAATTGCGGTGGTGAAGATACCATCTGTCACAACTGTGGCAATACGTTGATTTCCCGTTGCGCTTTTGAGGTAACAAAAAACAATCTGCTCCATGGGAAATGCCAGACCTGTGGGACACAGGTTGCCGGTATCGAAATGGATTGCAATTGAATTAGGTCATACCGCACAACTTAACAACAGGATAGTTTCAGGAGAGTTATCTGTATGCCAGAAAAAATTGATCGACGCCTTATTGATGATGGTCGCTATGCCAACGATCGCCGCACACGCAGAGATCGACGCCAAGGACCAGACAGTTGGTTCCGCTCCTTGAAGTGGTTTGCTATCACCGGTTGGGCTTTGGTGTTAGGAGCGTTTTTTATGATAAGCGTTGCCAAACCGCGCTCAACCACTTTTTTTGCCCGGATGAACAATTTATCCAACGACCGCGCCTGGAACATGGATTTAATGTACTACGTGTTCTGGATGTTATTTGCCGGCATCGTAGTGGGCTTGCTTGGAGTAGTTGTTAATATTATGCGGCGGCGACGCAAGCATGACGTATTTTATTTTTCGTTGCTGCTGCTAGGAGCCATTTCCATTATAGCCTTTTTCTGGGTTTTCACCATTTAAACAGGGCTGCTCCTGTTGACGATTAAAGCGTAAACGCTGCGCCATTGTCTTTTCGTAACCACGTTCAACCGGTCGGTAAAACTGACGATTTTTTAACTGTTCAGGCAAGTACTCTTGCTGCTGATAGCCACTGCTTGCATCGTGAGCGTAACGATAACCGGCACCGTAGTTAAGATCCTGCATTAACCTTGTTGGTGCATTACGGATATGCAGTGGCACCTCCAAAGCACCGCTATTTCTCACTTCGGCAAGAGCTTCATTTATCCCGGCATAAGAAGCATTGCTTTTAGGAGCTGCTGCCAGATACGTTGTTGCCTGAGCTAACACAATCCTCCCCTCAGGCATCCCAACAAAGTGCACCGCTTGCTGAGCTGACACCGCCAACTGAAGTCCGCGCGGGTCAGCATTACCAACATCCTCCGCGGCTAAAATCACCAATCTACGTGCAATAAACAATGGATCTTCACCAGCATCAATCATCCGCGCCAACCAGTACAGCGCCGCATCGGGATCAGAACCACGCACACTCTTAATAAAGGCAGAAATCACATTGTAGTGCTCATCCCCCCCCTTATCGTAACGTAACGCCCGCTGTTGCAGGGTACGATTGACAAACTGCTCATCTATCTCAGCTCCGGCAGCTGTTTCAACCATCAATTGCAAATTACTCAAAGCAATACGCGCATCCCCCTGCGCCAAACCTGTAATAAGCTCAATAGCAACAGGTGTAATTGTCAATGGTTGCCCACCATAGCCACGCGGATCATTAAGTGCACGCTGCAACAGCTGGGTAATTGCATCATCGTCAAGGGGTTCCAAAACAAACACTCTGGCGCGTGAGAGTAGAGCGGCATTAACTTCAAAGGAGGGATTTTCGGTGGTAGCACCGATAAGGGTGATATCCCCTTTTTCCAAAGCAGGCAAAAAGGCATCCTGTTGTGATTTATTAAAGCGATGTATTTCGTCAACAAAAAGGATGGTGCGAGTACCATAATGAGCACGATCTTCTTGGGCTCGGGATACGATATGGCGAATATCCTTGACACCATTCATTATCGCAGAAAAAAACACAAATCGGCTGCTGGTGCTGTGAGCGATCACCTGGGCTAAAGTGGTTTTACCAGTACCTGGTGGCCCCCAGAAGATAAGGGAGCTCAGCTGATCTGTCTCTATAATAAGACGCAACGGGCATCCGGGAGCAAGCAGGTGTTGTTGCCCAACAACTTCACTCAGTTGGCGTGGTCGCAAACGCTCGGCAAGGGGGGTGTGTTTGTCTTCGGTTGCTGCGGAAAAAAGATCCATAATTTCTCTTGCCATAATTACACTTTTAATAAATCTCAAAAACAATATTTGTCAACGCCGAGCACTGTAACACGATTACAGTATTGTGCTCAATCATGATAGCAACAGCCAACCCGCAGTATGATAGACATTAACCGAATGCTGTGATAACTTTTGCCGTGAGTAATAAATAAACCTTATCGTTACACCCAACTTATCTATTTAATATCTGATTTTATGAAATTTTATTATTCCTATGGAGTGTCATGAAAGCGATCGGTATTTACGCCAAAAGAACTAATCCCACCGCTGTCGAGGTAGCCAAAGAGCTTCGGGTCTGGTTAACTCAACGGCATATACAAGTATTATTCGAGCATGAATTAGCTGTCGATATGGGAGAGAGCGAAGGTATCGATGCCCACACGCTACCACAAATGGTGGATATTATTATTGTTCTCGGTGGCGATGGAACCCTTATATCCGTAGCACGTAAAATTGGCGCTCTGGATGTACCCATTCTCGGTGTCAATCTCGGCAGTCTCGGTTTTCTGACCGAAACCACCCTCGATGATCTGTACAGTGAACTAGAGCGGGTACTCGCCGGAGAATTCACCACTTCAAGCCGGATCATGTTAGAGGCAGCTATTCAGCGTAATGAAACTCAGGTTGCCAGCTATCAAGTGCTTAACGATGTTGTCATCAACAAAGGAGCATTGGCACGCATTGTCGATATGGAAGTATGGGTCGATGAAGAATATCTTACCACCTTCAAAGCTGATGGATTGATCGTTTCCACCCCCACCGGCTCTACCGCCTACAATTTAGCAGCGGGTGGTCCAATTATCTATCCCGGTCTACACTGTCTGGTTATAGCTCCGATATGTGCCCACACCCTCACTAACAGACCGATTATTGTTTCCGATGAGGCCGATATCCGCATTGTTATGCAAATAGATGACGAGCGGGTGTTTATCACTGCCGATGGGCAAACAGGGATGGCGCTACAGTCTCAGGACATAGTAAAGATACGTAAAGCAAATATGCGGACGACCTTGATTAAAAGTGCATCAAAAGAATACTTTGAAGTGTTACGCACTAGTTCAGGGTTCACCGTGCTCAGCGGCGAAACCGGAGCAGGAAAGTCGATTATAATCGATGCTATGGGCTTACTTCTTGGTCAACGCATGCGTAACGATCTGGTGCGCAGCGGTGAAGAATCCGCCAGCGTAGAAGCGGTATTTGCCCTTGATAAGCAACCGGCAGTAAGCCAAATGCTCAAGGAATTTGGTTTTCCTGTTGATGATACCGGCAACGCAGAGCTACTAATAAAACGAACCCTGTCGCGCCAAGGAAAAAATCGTGTCTATATCAATGGCTCATTGGCGACCCTGGCGCAATTGCAGCAGATAACGGCACCAATGCTGGCAATCTTTGGACAACACGATCAGCAGCAGTTACAGCGGGTAGAAAACCATTTGCGCCTGCTTGATAGATTCGGACTGTGTAGTGAACCCCTCAGCGAATATCAAAACCACTATCGGCAACTACAACAATTACAGCAACAATTGCAGAAATTACAACGGGCAGACGATGAACGGCAAAGCCGCATTGCCTTGCTCACCTTTCAGAGCAAAGAGATCGAAGAAACCCAGTTGCGCATTGGCGAAGATATAGAACTAAGTGCAGAGCGCCTTAAATTACAGCATGCCCAGCGTTTGCTTTCAAGCTGTCAACAAAGCTACGAATGTTTATATGCCAACAGTGGTGCCATTTGTGAACAACTCGGTGCTGTCAACACCCAGTTGGAGGGGCTACAACAGATAGACCCGCAGCTACAGGAACCAATCAGCACCATTCAGGATAGCCTGTTTGCCCTAGAAGATGCTGCCGGTCAGTTACGTCAAGTAGCTGAAACGATAATCTTCGATGAAGGGCACCAACAGGAGATTGAAGAGCGACTGATCATTATCGGCGAACTACAACGCAAGTACCACCCGGAGATCAGCGGTATTTTAGCCCACAAAGAACAAATTGACGCCGAGCTGGAGCAACTGACAAACAGTTCAGTAATAGCCGAGCAGCTTGAAAAGCAAATTGATCAGCAATACAGCCAAGTGCTAAAATTGGGGACAAAGCTCAGCCAGAAACGCCATGCAGCAGCAAAAAAATTACAAAAGAAAATGGAACACGAGCTCAGCGGTCTGGCCATGCCCAACGCATCATTTGAGGTACAATTTCACCAACTGGAGCAACCAGGTCTTTTCGGCATGGAGAAAATTGAATTCTATTTTTCTGCCAACCCCGGACAACAGACACGCCCCCTTGCGGCAACAGCATCCGGCGGTGAATTATCAAGGTTAATGTTGGCATTGCGCAAATCAGCCCCTGCTGCTGATGGTTTAGCAACAATGATCTTCGATGAAGTTGATGCAGGTATTGGTGGTGTTGCAGCTTCAGCCGTTGGCGAACGGTTGTGCTCGGTAGCAGCCGGGCATCAGGTCTTATGCATTACCCACCTGCCACAAGTTGCAGCATATGCAGATACCCAACTACGTGTGGAAAAAACCGTAAACTGCGGGCAAACATCAACTAAATTGCAGTGTTTGGATCATGAAGAGCGCATACATGAGTTGGCACGAATGCTCGCTGGTGCGCAGTTAAGCACGCAAACACTGGCTCATGCCCGCGACTTATTGCGTCGATGCCAAAAGCCGGAGCTGTTTAAGGAGATATGATGATACGTAAAGCCCACATCGACGATGCAACTGCTATTCAAAAATTACTGGTAGAGTACGCCAGCCATGGTTTAATGCTGTCACGCTCGCTGGCCGAAATATATCAGGCAATTCGTTCTTTTTATGTCATAGAGCAACATAATAAAATAGTTGGCATTGTCAGCCTGCAGATATGGTGGCTTGATCTGGCTGAGGTTCGCTCCCTGGTAGTCACCGATGAACTTTCCGGTCAAGGGTGTGGACGTAAACTAGTACAATTATGTCTAGATGAAGCCAAAGAACTTGGCTTGAAACGAGTTTTTGCCCTAACCTATCAAGAAGAGTTCTTTTCTCGCCTTGGCTTCAAGGTAATTGAAAAAAGTGAACTACCACAAAAAATCTGGGGAGACTGTATGCAATGTCCTAAATTTCCCAATTGTGATGAAATAGCCATGGCGATTGACGTAGAAATATAATACAAAAGAAAATCAATGTAATTAATCACTATATTTTTTGAATATAAGAGGGGGGTAACACTGTGGATTTAGAACAAATGACCATTGACGCAACTCAAGAAATTTTTGAATCTATGATAATGTTGGAAGCCACTGCGCTACCACCACTGCCTGTATTGGTAAGCAACTTTGCCAATTCAGTATCGGGCATTATCGGCCTGGCCGGAACCGTTACCGGCATGGTAGCGATTCACGCGCCAGAAGATGTTGCTATCGCAATAACAGAACGGTTCCTCGGGTTGGAAGTTGACTCATGTGGAGAGGATGTCACCGATGCTTTTGGTGAGCTGGCAAACATGCTGGCCGGCAATATTAAAATGGATCTGGATGAATCTGGGTCAAACATAACCCTGTCTGTGCCCTCTTATGTATGCGGTGCCGACTACCATATTGAGTGCGTTGTCGATGCCAATTGGGTAATGATCCCCTTTGAATCTGACGATGGCGAATTTATGGTTGAATTGCAGATTGCCAAATAATGAGATTGCCATGAAAAAAATGACCAGCCAGCCAATAAACCATGACGAGGATGAGGAACATAAGGCTGCAAAAAAAATTAACGCGCAGGGCAACTACATGACCATCGGCTGCGCCGTACGCATTAAAGCAGAGATAAAGGATCTGCTTTATGTACAGCGTCCGGACATGGTTAAAACCGTAGCATGGGCAGCATCTAACGGCGATCGCTCTGAAAACGCTGACTACCATTATGGTAAAAAAAGGTTACGTCAAATAGATGGGCGTCTCCGCTATCTGACCAAGCGGATGGATGCCGCGATAATTATCGATCCCGTGCAGCAACAACAGATCGCTGGCGATAAAGTCCTGTTCGGCTGCACAGTTACTATCGAAAATGAAAAAGGGGAAGAGAAAACATTAAGCATTGTTGGAGCAGATGAAATTGATCCATCCCAAGGTCGCATAAGCTGGGTATCGCCGGTGGGTCGCGCTCTGCTTGGTGCCCATCTTGACGATTGCGTCACGGTACGGACACCAAACGGAGAGGAAGAGTTAGAGATTATCGGCGTTGAATATCTACCTCTTGATTAAACTCAGGGGGGGGGAGTACCAACCAGCTCTGCTTACTAAATAAGTGGACAAACTTCACCGACACTCTTTGCGCTATCAACACCTATCAGCACCTATCAACGCAAATAAATCGAAAAAACATCCCGCCTTATGGTTGACTTTCACTACAGCGGTGCTTATCTTCACTCGCGTAACTAAAGCAAACCTGATTTGCTACACTTTCGCGCTTAAAACCGCTGCTACTAAACAGAAAAAACAAACAACACTTATATTTATTGTAACCCTATTCGGCACCCTTATATTACAAGTACAGGCTGAACATTTACGTATCTTTTTTCCGGAGGTAACTAGTCCCATGACTGCAAACAAACATGAATTCAAAACCGAGGTTAAGAAAATTCTCGACCTGATGATCCATTCGCTCTACTCAAACAAAGAAATTTTTCTGCGTGAGTTGATCTCTAATGCATCTGATGCCATCGACAAGGCTCGCTACGAAGCACTAACCGATTCAGCCGTTGCCGAGGGTGGAGATGAGTGGAAAATTAAAATTATCCCCGACAAAGAAGCCGGAACCTTGACCATTCGTGACAATGGCATCGGCATGACCCGCGACGAAGCTGATGCGGCTCTTGGTACCATCGCCCATTCGGGAACCAAAGAGTTTATTAAACTGTTGGAAAGTCGTGAAGTTGAAGACAACCCTGAACTAATCGGTCAGTTTGGTGTTGGTTTTTACTCCTCTTTTATGGTCGCAGATCATGTTCGTGTTGTAACGCGTAAAGCTGGAGCCGACAACGATCACGCTGTTTTGTGGGAATCTGATGCCGATGGTTCATACACCATTGATGATACAGTAAAAGAGAGCAAAGGAACTGACGTTATTCTCACCCTTAAAGAGGACGCCAAAGCATACCTCGAAGAGTGGGAAATCCGTAAGGTGGTCAAACAGTACTCCGACTTCATCGAATACCCCGTCGTTATGGATGTGACCCGGACTACTCCTGATCCAGAAAATCCAGATGACAAAGAAAAAACCATTACCGAGATAAAAGAGGAAACACTGAACTCATGCAAGGCGATCTGGCTGAAGAGTAAAGAAGAGATCAGCGATGAGGAATATAATGAGTTCTACAAACATATCTCCCATGATTTCACAGATCCTGCTAAAATCATCCATTATCGCGCTGAGGGAACTACAGAATTTTCTGCCCTGTTGTATCTACCCAAAAAACGTCCTCACGATATCTTTTATCAGGACTACAAAATCGGGCCTACCCTATATGTGCGCCGCGTACAGATCATGGATCACTGTGAAGCGATGCTGCCCACCTATTTGCGCTTTGTCAAAGGGGTAGTGGAATCATCCGACCTGCCATTAAATGTCAGCCGTGAAATACTGCAGGAAAATAAAGTTGTGTCAGTGATCAAGAAGAACCTGACCAAAAAAATTCTTGATACTCTGGCGCAAATGAAAAAAGACGATACCGACGCATACAACGAATTTTATCAGGAATTCGGGCGTATCCTCAAAGAGGGGATCCATCATGACTTTGAGCGCCGTGAAACCATCGCCGACCTGCTGCTGTTTGAATCAACCACCACCGAAGCCGGCAAAACAACAACGCTGGCTGAATATGTAGAACGGATGCCGGAGGATCAAAAGGAGATCTTCTACATCACCGGAGCCGACCGCGCCAGCGCTGAATCTTCTCCCTACCTTGAGGTATTTAAAGAGAAGGGGATCGAAGTGTTGATCATGACCGACGATTTTGATGACATCATCATCTCCGGCTTGGCGAACTATAAAGAGAAGCCTTTCCAGTCGGCCATCAAGGGCGATCTTGATCTTGGTGAAGGGGATAAAGAGGAGCAGAAAAAAGAGTTTGGCGATCTGCTCGAGCTGATAAAGGAAGAACTGAAGGACTTGGTCGCCGAGGTACGTATCTCCGGTCGGCTGAAAGACTCTGCCGTATGCCTTGTTGCCGGGGAACACGATCTCGACCCAAAAATGGCCAAGATGTTTGAAGCCATGGGGCAAAAGTTACCACAAGGACAACGGATACTTGAGGTTAATCCCGCTCACGAATTGATCGTCAACATGAAGCAGTTATTCGCTGCCGACAGCAGCAGTGAAAAGCTTAAAGAATACGCCGGCTTGCTCTACGATCAGGCGTTACTGCTCGAAGGTGACAAGCCGCGCGATCCTGTGGTATTCGCCCGAGCTCTCTCAAAATTGATGAGTAACAGCGTTGACGCTGAGTAAAGCATAACTCAGTTTTTGATTTCTAACTTAACGCCCAGTTACACTGCTCACTCAAAGTGCAACTGGGCGTTTTACATCACAATTTTACGGCACAAGCTTAAACCTGATCTTCAACATTTACCGCCCGAGGTAAAACAACATTCAACACAACACCAAGTAAACCAGCTAGGCTGACACCACTTAAAACAACTACCCCTAAATCCAACGTCATACCACCAAGACCGGACACCAGCACCAATGAGACAATAACCATATTACGCGGCTTGAGCAGGTCATCACTGGAGCGTACCATGGTGTTCAAGCCAACTACAGCTATGCTGCCAAACAGCAACACCATGATTCCACCCATTACCGGAACTGGAATTGTCTGCAGCAACACACCAATCTTGCCAACAAAAGCCAGACAGATCGCCACCAGGGCCGCCCAAGTCATGATCCCCGGGTTACTGATTCTGGTCAAAGCCACAGCTCCGGTCACTTCGGAATAGGTGGTATTTGGAGGGCCGCCGAGCAGGGATGCCATGGAGGTGGCCAAGCCATCGCCAAGAATGGTGCGATGTACACCCGGGTTTTCCAAATAATCATGCCCAGTCACCGATCCAATAGCCAAGATATCTCCAAAGTGTTCGATCGCGGGAGCAATCATCACCGGCAACATATAAAGCACTGCTGATAGATTAAATTGTGGAGCTACAAATTGCGGCATAGCCAGCCACGGAGCTACGGCAACCTGACTATAATCTACCAATCCCAAAATCATGGCCATGATATAACCACTGCCTATACCACATAAAATTGGCAACAAACGCAAGATACCTCGACCACGTAATGTCACCAGAACCGTTACCAGCAATGCCGTTGCTGAGACAATAAGCGCAGTATTCTGAGGGATCAGCTCAACGCCACCACCTGTACGCCCACATGCCATGTGCACGGCAACTGGAGCCAGAGTCAGACCGATTACCATGATTACCGGCCCGGTAACCACCGCAGGCAAAAGCCGCTCAACAAAAGCAATTCCCCTCAATTTTATCAGAGCACTGAGCACCACATAAGCCAACCCGGCAACAGCCAGGCTCCCCATGGTAACTGGTATTCCCCACGTGGCAACCCCATACGAAATAGGGGCAATAAACGCAAAGGATGACGCCAGAAATACCGGCACCTGACGTTTAGTCACCAGTTGGAACAGCAACGTCCCCGCCCCAGCGGTAAATAACGCCACATTAGAGTTAAGCCCAGTCAACAGCGGTACCAAGACCAAAGCACCAAAGGCAACAAACAACATTTGAGCGCCTATAACTACATCACGTAGGCGAAAACTATATTCTGGGATATCATTATTATTGGGCATTTAACCTACCTTTTACCTGGAAACTGTCAGTTTTAGTGAATCTATAGTAGTTTTTAAAACCAACATTCGCCCTATTTTGTTCCAAAAATCTTGTCCCCGGCATCGCCAAGTCCTGGAATAATATAACCATTTTCATTGAGTTTCCGATCAATGGCGGCAACATAAATATCAACATCAGGGTGACGCTCTTCCAACGCTTTAAGTCCTTCCGGTGCCGCCACCAGAAATAGCCCCCTAATGTTGGTACAACCAGCCTCTTTTAACATATCGATGGCAGCAAGCAGGCTACCCCCGGTAGCAAGCATAGGATCAACGATTAAAGCCATACGATCGGATATCTGGCTGGCCATTTTCTGATAATAAGTTACTGGCTCCAGAGTTTCTTCATCACGATATAAACCGACAACGCTCACCCTTGCGCTGGGGATTAAGTCAAGAACACCATTCATCATCCCCAAACCGGCTCGCAAAATTGGTACCACGGTGATCTTTTTCCCTTTTATCTGCTTAACTTCTACCGGTCCGTCCCACCCTTCAATGGTTTCGTCACAAGTCTCAAGATCTTTTGTTGCTTCATAGGTCAACAAACGTGCAACCTCAGAAGCAAGTTCACGAAAGTTCTTGGTACTTACATCAGCACCACGCATAAGACCAAGTTTGTGCTGTATCAACGGATGTTTCACTTCATAAACGGGCATAATATCTCCTAAGCGATTGGTTGGTTTTCCTCAACGCGGCAGTCTAGCTGGCACACAACCTCTAATCAAGATAAAGTTCTTTCATCATCCCCATTATATTAATGGTTCGGGCAATGTATCGATAAAGGCTCTTATTTGATCGCGCACCTTGCGATAGCAATCAAGTTGAGCCTCTTTAGACCCACCCTGCTCGGCGCATATCTTAGCCATTGTGGGAGGATCGTCAAAACCAACATGAACAACTTTACAACTACCGGGGAATATTGGACAGGTTTCGTAGGCGTTAGCGCAAACGGTTACCACTACATCCAGTTTCATATTCTTAAATTCATCGATATTTTGCGACCCGTGCTCACGAATATCTACACCAGCCTCCGCCATTACAGCAACCGCGTTCTGGTTTAGCCCATGAGTTTCAATGCCCGCTGAATATGGTTCAACAACATCACCCTTCAACTCCCGCGCCCACCCCTCAGCCATCTGACTGCGGCATGAATTTCCGCTACACAAAAACATCACTTTCAGTTTTTCAGCCATTGCCTGTTTCCCCTGTTTCAGTTTTCTTTATTTCCGCAAATTTACAATTTAGCTCAACAATTGAAACATTATCCGCAGCGCAACTAACCACATCACGATTCCAAACCATTTTTTTAACCGCATCTTATCTATGCCAACGGAGATGTGACCACCAACTAAACCACCCACAACAGCAGCTATGGCCAAGGTCAATCCTGTATGCCAATCCACTTGACCGTTAATCACATGACCCGACAGACCGGAGAGAGCAGTTAGTGTTATCATAACTGTTGACGTTGCTACGGCGATATCCATAGGGACACCACACAACAGCACCATTATCGGCAACTTTATTAGCCCTCCGGTAACACCCAGCATCCCCGAAAGCAACCCTATTGAACCCGAGACCGTCAACACCAAGGGGAGATTGACATGATATCTCTCACCATAAAATTCACGCCGCCATAGCCACCAGTGCTTCTCAACAGGGGTATTTAAAGTTGTTTGCCGGCGATTTTTAAACATGAAGGTTCCTGCAACTACGAGCAGACACGCAAGGATTCCGCGCAGCAGTGATTCCGATAATGCCGCGCTATAATAACCGCCAACCACAGCCAATATATCCGTGGGTGGATCTATCACCAGAGCCAGCTTCCAATCTACCTTGTTATGTTTTTGGAATTTAGAAAGGGCCGCCAATGAAGTAGCGGCTATGAGGATCAAGCTGATGCCGGGAGCCTGTTCCATGCTGAAACCGGCAAAAAGGAGGATCGGCACGTACAAAATACCGCCCCCCATGCCGAACATTGAGAAAAAGATTGATATGACCAGGAAAACAAGGGCCAGTACTAGAGTTAGCTCCATCTGATTTTATAGCGCCTGCACATCAACACACGACCACCCCTTTTTTCGCAACAACCAACATCTAATTACAGTTTTTTTACAAATTCCGATTTTAGCTGCATAGATCCGATACCGCTAATTTTACAGTCGATATCGTGATCACCATCTACAAGGCGAATATTTTTAACCTTGGTGCCAACTTTAACCACTTGCGACGATCCCTTAATTTTCAGGTCTTTGATTACGGTGATACTGTCACCATCCTGCAAAATGTTACCGTTGGCGTCCTTAACAACTTTTTCCTTATCATCATTTTCAATTGCGGCGTCCTGTGACCATTCGTTGCCACATTCAGGGCAGACAAACAGCGGGCCATCCTCATAGGTATATTCGGAATTACATTTAGGACAATTGGGTAGATCGTTCATAGTAGGTATCCTGTCATAAAATTGGTTATTGCAATACATGTAAAATTAAAAAACTACCAACCTTAACCATTTTCGTAACTGTTCAGCACTCCACAATTTTGGTTCGTGTACCAGCCATACTAAACTGTCAGCCTTTTTTTCTCTGAATAACAAAAGCAATCGAACAAGTGGTCACTACCCATCAATATGGATTGCATAAGAGTATAACCGACAGTTATCATAGTCGTTATCAACCAACAAAAGCGACCATCACCTACCAGCAGATGGTCGCTTTTGTGTTAGTATTAGACCTTACAGTTATTGGTCAGGAATCTGCTAAACAATCGCCTTCATGCCGCTCATGGCAGCGCGCAATTCCCGCCCCACCTCTTCGATAAAGTGCTCTCGAATCTCCGCATTTACCTGCACCAGATTGGTGTTATCAACACTATTGTCAGCCGACGCAAAACCTTTACCAATAACATCGGTATTAACGCTAGCCATGAAATCTTTCAACAATGGCACGCAGGAATGGGCAAACAGGTAGCAGCCATACTCAGCAGTATCTGAAATAATACGGTTCATCTCGTATAACTTTTTACGGGCAATGGTGTTAGCGATCAATGGAGTTTCGTGCAGTGATTCGTAATAGGCTGATTCAGGCTCGATACCCACCTCAACCATACTTTCAAAAGCTAACTCAACACCAGCTTTAACCATGGCAACCATCAAAATTGCCTTATCGAAATATTCCTGCTCACTTATTTCGCCCGCAGCCTCGGTTTTTTCAAAAACAGTTTGGCCGGTCTGTTCACGCCATGTCAGCAAATTAACATCGTCGTTAGCCCAATCTTCCATCATGGTACTGGAAAAAACACCGGTGATGATATCGTCCATGTGCTTGCGGAACAGTGGCCGCATAATCTCTTTCAACTCCTCTGCCAGCTCAAACGCTTCCAGCTTCGCCGGGTTAGACAGACGATCCATCATGTTGGTAATACCACCGTGTTTCAGTGCTTCGGTAATAGTCTCCCAACCGTACTGAATCAATTTAACTGCATAAGGTGCGGCGATACCATTATCAACCATCTTGTCAAAACATAACAGTGAACCAGCCTGCAACATGCCACACAGAATGGTTTGCTCACCCATCAGGTCGGATTTTACTTCGGCAACGAAAGAGGACTCAAGGACACCGGCACGGTCTCCACCTTGGGCTGAGCACAGCGCTTTGGCAATCTCCATGCCGTCGCCGTTGGGATCGTTTTCACCATGAACAGCAATCAAAGTCGGCACACCGAATCCACGCACATACTCGGCACGCACTTCTGAGCCGGGGCACTTTGGTGCTACCATGATTACAGTGAGATCCTTACGAATTACCGTCCCCTCTTCAACGATATTAAAACCGTGGGCGTAAGTAAATACCGCGCCCTCTTTCATCAAGGGGATTACAGTATTGACAACGTCGGTGTGTTGCTTATCGGGAGCCAGGTTCATAACAATGTCGGCAGTAGGCAGCAACTCCTCGTAGCTACCAACGGTAAAACCGTTTTCGCTGGCGTTAAGGTAAGATTGACGCTTTTCTTCGATGGCGGCCTTACGCAAAGTATAGGCGACATCCAGACCACTATCGCGCATGTTAAGACCCTGGTTCAGCCCTTGAGCACCACAGCCGACGATAACAATTTTTTTACCTTTGACATACTCACAGCCCTGCACAAACTCACCGGCATCCATAAAACGGCAGGTACCCAGTTCATCCAGCTTGCGGCGAAAAGATAGTGTGTTGAAATAATTTTGCCCCATGATGGTTCTCCTTCACATAAATGAGTTAAAAAACACCTTAATAGCGTACAAATTTGGATTTACATAAAAATTATGACGCACTTTAGCCTATTTACATTATTGCGTAAATTGATAAGATGTGCATATTGCGTTGCGCACAACGCAACAGAGGAGCACTGGCGCATTCTTTTGCCGGAAAGCTGAGGTTTTGAATATGGACAATAGAGAACTGGAAATATTTTTGGTAGTGGCGGAGCAACTCCACTTTGGCAGAGCCAGCCAGATATGTGCCTTAAGCCCTTCGGCATTAACCCGCACCATCCAACGCTTAGAAGAGCAATTGGAGCAGAAACTATTTATCCGCGACAACCGCACGGTACGCTTGTCGGCAGCAGGAGAACAGTTCCGCAATTATGCACTGGATAATTTGCTGCGCTGGCGTAACTTTAAGCAAGAGCTGCGTACTGAGCCGTCAGTTGCAGGCAGTTTATCAATCTATGCTTCGATAACCGCAGTTTATAGCATTTTGCCACAGGTGTTGGAAGAGTATCGCCACCGTTACCCTCAAGTTCAGTTAGAACTAACCACCGGTGCAGCAGAGCAGGCTTTAGCGCAATTGCGCAATGGCGAAATTAATCTGGCTGTTGCCGCATTACCGAGCACCAAACAACCTCAATTAAATACTCTGCCGCTGGTTAACACGCCGTTAATATTTATTGCTCCAGCAAATATCGACCCAGAGCTCGATCCGCGTCAAGAAGGGAGCCTTGATTTGTCGACAGCAGACTTAGTGTTACCGCAACACGGTTTGTCACGCTCTCGGCTGGATCAGTGGTTAAAACATAACGGTGTAAATCCGAATATAAGTTCAGAAGTATCGGGCAACGAAGCACTTATCGCCTTGGTAAGTTTAGGTGGTGGTATTGGGATAGTGCCACAACTGGTGTGGGAAAGCAGCCCATTGCGCAATAAAGTTCGGGTAATACGCGATGCACCGCAACTGGAAGCGTATCAAGTTGGGCTCTGCTGTTCCCGCTCCGCACTACAGGTGCCAAGCGTTCGTGCTTTCTGGGATTTGTCCAAAGAGAAGATTGATAAA
>NBLX01000032.1 GCA_002084705.1 Desulfobacteraceae bacterium 4572_35.1 | reverse complement strand
CGATGAGACCTGATCATAAACATTTAGTGGATGGTAAATATACCTTTGAGGAGTTGGTAAATATCCAACAATTAAAGGAGATGTTCGAGCGCTTTTCACAAGCGACAGGATTTACCACCGGACTAATTTCTTACCCACAACAGCAGGTACTCATCACCACTGGCTGGCGGGATATTTGCGCCAAATTTCATCGCAAGAGTCCAGCGGCGGCGAAACATTGTCAACACAGCAATATTGAACTCACCTCCCAGTTAAAGCAGGGTAAAACCTTCAACATTCTCCCGTGCAAAAACGGTCTTGTCGATGGTGCCACCCCGATAATTATTAAAGGGGCTCATGTTGCCAGTCTGTTCACCGGGCAGATCCTCCTTGAACAACCGAATATCGAACAATTTCGCCGTCAGGCTTCTGAATATAACTTTGACGAAGCGGCGTATCTCAAAGCCCTTAGTGAAGTACCTGTTGTTGATAAACAAAAAATTGAACAGGCGTTATCATTTTTAAGTGACATAGCTATACTACTTGCCAAACAAGGCCTAAAAGAACTACAACAAAAACAGGCAGAAATCAGGATACAACGTAGCGAAAAGCGCTATCGAACCTTCTTTGAAAACTCGGTCGATGCCATGTTTATCAACAAGGATGGCATATTTATCGACGGCAATAAGGCCGCAGCGACCTTGCTTGGCTACAGCAATGTCAATGAGTTACGAGGAAAAACACCGGCACAATTATCGCCAGAATTTCAAGCTGATGGTTCCGAATCAAAAATCAAAGCACCAAATATGCTTAAACTTGCCATCACTCAGGGAAGCCATCGCTTTGTATGGAACCACCTGAGTAAAAATGGTGATATTATCCCCGTCGAAATTTCAGCTACAGCAGTTCCAACAGAGCATGGAACCGTTGTTCATAGTATAATTCATGATATATCTGAACGCAAACAAGCGATGGAGCAACTTAACCATCTGGCACATCATCATCCCCTGACCGGTCTTCCTAACCGCTTACTGCTGAGTGCTCGCCTGGAGCTCTCTATCCAATATGCAAAAAGGACAAAGATCCATGGTGCCATACTGTTTGTTGATTTGGATAATTTCAAAAAAATAAACGACAGTCTAGGCCATAGTGCCGGGGATGAAGTACTCACAACGGTAGCCTCACGATTGCGGGAACATAGTCGTAAAGTGGATACCGTTGCTCACTTGAGCGGTGATGAATTTGTTGTTGTTTTGCAGAATATTCACACTATTGAGGGTGCGACAATCAGGGCACGGCAGATCATTGACAGTATGCAACAGCCTTTTATGATAAATAATTACGAGTTATTCATCACTTGCAGTATCGGTATCGTAGGATTTGACGGTGATTGTGACAATATAGAAACCCTGTTGCAAAACGCCGATGCCGCCATGCACAAAGCCAAAGATAAGGGCAAAAACTGCTATCATCTGTACTCGGAACAACTGACAGAATCGGTCATGGCCAAAGTGCTACTTGAGGGTCAATTACGACGGGCATTGAAACGCAATGAACTGGTAGTACATTACCAACCGCAGGTTACGTTGCCCGAAGGAAAAATTATTGCCGTAGAAGCGCTGTTGCGCTGGCAACATCCGGAAATGGGGTTAGTGCCACCGGATGATTTTATCCCCTTAAGCGAGGAGACCGGCCTCATCATCCCCATGGGGAAATGGATACTAGAAACCGCCTGTGCGCAATTAGTTAAGTGGCGACAACAAGGCTTCGACATCCACCGAGTCGCGGTTAATCTTTCGGGTCGCCAGCTTCAACTAGAAACGCTGCCGCAAACGGTTCAAAAAGTGCTTCAACAAACAGGCTGCCCTGCCTTTGCACTGGAATTGGAAATAACCGAAGGGTTTATCATGCGCCACCCTGAGCAATCAATTGCCATGTTGCAGCAAATACAAAAGCTGGGAGTTGATTTGTCGATCGATGATTTCGGTACCGGTCACTCATCCCTTAACTACTTGAAGAGGCTCCCCATCAATCGCCTAAAAATCGACCGCTCATTTGTATGGGATATCGGTGAAAACATAAATGGTGAAACCCTCACCAAAGCGATTATCGCCATGGGGCACAGCTTAAATCTACAGATCACTGCTGAAGGGATAGAAACCGATAAACAGAGGAAATTTCTCGAAGGATTAAATTGCAACGAAGCTCAGGGCTACCTGTTCAGCAAACCGCTCCCTGCTGAAGAAGTTGTGAAACTACTACAACGAAACAGTTAATCGCTGGGCAAAATACCGCAAATGGCAAAAGTCACTGCAAAACATGAGGGGGCAATAGAAATGGATAAAAACGACAAAGAACTTACCCTTCAGCAACGTAACCTGAAAAAATATGCCTTGGCGACCATTGCCCTTTGGAGCCTTGTCATATCGCTTTCCCTGTATGTTACTTACCAATCAAATGCCAAACACCTCATGGATCTTGGCAGAATCATTGCTCGCTCCTCCCTAGAAAAAGATATTCTGTATCGACGCTGGAATGCGGCGCAAGGCGGTGTCTACGCCAAACCATCAAAACTCACGACGCCTAATCCGTATCTGCACATCGCCGAGCGCGATATTATCACCTCGCGAGGCAAACGACTCACCATGATTAACCCCGCTTATATGACCCGTCAAGTCCATGAAATTGGTCGGCGTACAAACGGAATACAGGGTCATATCACCAGCCTTAATCCCATTCGCGAAGCAAATAAACCAGATAGTTGGGAACGACTGGCGCTGGAAAAATTTGAACAGGGCGCAAATGAGGTTAGTTCTATTGAAATAATAAACGAAAAACAATATTTGCGTCTGATGCAACCATTAACTACCGAGAAAAGCTGTCTCAAGTGTCACCAACAGCAGGGGTATGTACAGGGTCAAATCCGTGGTGGGATTAGTCAATCGGTGCCAATGGCATTATTAACCAAAATGATGAAAAAAAATCTGAGTGAACTGTGGATAAAACACCTGATGTTATGGCTGGCTGGCACCATCTTTATCTATTTTACCTATCGTGCGCTGGCACAAAAAACACTAAAACTGGGTAAAGCAAACAAGAAGTTGGGAGAATTGGCGTTGACCGATGTCTTGACAGGATTATTTAACCGTCGTTATGCCAGGCAACAGCTGAAAAAGTTATGGAAAGAATCCATTGAACACGGCACCCCTTTAGCGTGCATGTTGATTGATGCCGACAATTTTAAAGAGGTAAATGATAACTATGGGCACGAAGCTGGTGATGTCGTACTGCGTGAAATCGCAAAAGAGTTGCAAAATGCGGTGCGTACCGACGATATCGTATGTCGGTTAGGTGGTGATGAGTTTTTTATTATCTGCCCAAATACAGATGAAGCAGGTTGTATGCATATTGCAAACATTACTCTAGCCAAAGTTTTAGCTCTGTCTGTTGATGTTGGTGCCGGAACCTGGCAAGGCAGTATTAGTATCGGGGTCGCAGTTAAAAAAGATTCGATGGAAAACATTGGACAACTCATAAAAGCTGCCGATCAGGGCGTTTATGCAGCAAAAGATGCTGGCAGAGGATGTATAAGGCTGGCAAAAGAATAAAGTGCCGCACCGCATGGCGTAGAAAAAAAGAGGTGGTCGCACCGCTATGTTACTCAAGCGGCAATGACCACCTCAAATCATTGTTGTGACGCTTCTACTTCAGCGGCACCACCAATACCGGGATCTTGGATTTACGCAGCAACCGTTTTGCCATAGTGCCGAGAAAAGCATGGCGCACCTTGTTGCCCTTGCTGTGATTACCGATTACGATCAGGTCGGCAGCAATGCTATCGGCCACCTCCAGAGTAACAAAGGAGGGGATGCCATGGTGTACTTCAACGTCCTTGATCATCTCCATTGCCTCGGGGATATTAAGTAATTCCTGTTTGGCAAATTCATGTACAGATACTCGCATCTGATCACGGACATCATCCTTGTGTTGCAGCTCATATTCTGCCAAGCGCTCTTCACCCATAACAGTTGCCACATAATTCAGTACCGCTGGTTCAACTTCTGGCAATACATGGATTAAATGGACATGACCTTGGTGTAGTTGCGCGATAGCTACAGCGTGACGCAGAGCACGGGCAGAGTTCTCCGATAGATCAACGGCCAGCAAAATATTTTTATATTTAGGTAACATCATAACCTCCTATGCTGAAGCCAGCGCTGTTGAGGAAGAACTGCGTATTTTTTGGAACATATAAATTGCCGCGAACATTGCGGTACCAACAAGATAGATATAATAGTGATTATCGATACCAATATAACGCGAAAAGAACTCTGGACGGAACATAATTGCCGCCACAACAAGGAGCATAATACCGTCATACCAGCGATTTTTGGTAGCAAACCAACCTTGAGTTGCCGCAGCAAAAGCAAAGGTGCCAACACAGGTCATGAAGAAAATATAAAATGCCAATAAAATATTATCTACCCCGAGTAATAAAATATCGGTATTAAAGATAAACATAAAGGGCAATATCGCTGTTCGGATATCGTACATGAACCCCTGCAGCCCAGTTTTAATTGGATCAGCCCTGCCGATAGCTGCAGCTGCATAGGCTGCCAAACCAACTGGCGGAGTATCATCAGCCAGAATGCCAAAATAGAAAACAAACAGGTGAGCAGCTATCAGAGGAACAGCAAAACCCTGCATATCAGCCAAGGTAACCAGCGCTGGAGCGGTTAGGGACGCCATGACAATATAGTTGGCAGTTGTCGGTAAACCCATCCCTAAAATCAAGCTGGCACCGGCAGTTATTAACAACATAAGAGCCAGGCTCCCGTGACTTAGCAGGTCAATTATATCGGTAACCAAACCACCGAGCCCCATGGTGACAACGCCGACGATAATACCCGCCGAAGCTGTAGCAATAGCCACACTCACCATGTTTCGCCCACCAGCAACCATCCCCTCAAGAATCTCGGTAACTCCCAGCTTGAATGCCAGATAGAAAAGTGCGGCATAGGATGCAAAGGCCGGAACTGCCGCAGCTTTAACCACTTCAAGGTATGGCACGTTAACATATTCAGCAATAATAAATGCCGCTGCCCCCATAATGGGCGGCATGAGCTGACCATTGGTACTTACAGCAACCTCAACTGCAGCTGCTTTGTGGGGCGGGTAGCCAACCTTTTTCATTAATGGAATAGTGAAAGTACCGGTGGTAACAACATTAGCAATACTTGAGCCAGAGACCAAACCAGTTAAGCCGCTGGAGAGCACTGCAGCTTTTGCCGGGCCACCCTTGTAGCGCCCAAGCAGACTCATGGCAAGGTCAATAAAATATTTACCAGCTCCTGCTTTATCGAGCATGGCTCCAAACAACACAAACAGGAACACAATACGCGCTGAAACGTCAAGAGGAATACCGTAAATTCCCTCTGTCGTAAGGGTTATCTGACTGAGATAGCGCGCCAAACTTACCCCTTTAAAAGCAAGAAAATCTGGCATATACCGCCCAAAGAAAGCATAAAGGGTGAAAATTATTGCAATAACAGGTAATGCCGGACCAATAACACGACGTGCCGCTTCCAGTAAAATAATAACCAGAACTATGCCAACAATTATATCCAGATGGCTGGCACGACCAATGCGGTTGGCAATCCCTTCATAATCAATAGCCAAATAGAGAGCAGCAAAGGCAGCAATGGCGGCGAGAAAAAAATCGGCAATCGGTATCCCCTGTTTTTCTCCCAGCCAACGCAAGCCCGGAATATTGATATCGCGCCTGAACATTGGGTAGGATAAAAACACAATCAACAGTGCAAAGGTCAGGTGAATTGCACGAATATAAGTCGAATCGAGCAACAGCCAGCCAGGTGAATTGCACGAATATAAGTCGAATCGAGCAACAGCCAGCCCGAAAGTGACAGTTGGAACAGTGACCAGGTCAGGGCTATAAAGGGAACAAGATATTTCTTCCAGCCCTCAACATTGCGCAATCCCAGCTCCTCTTCCTCCTGAATCTTCTTGGCGGCAAGAGCTCCTTCGTCCAATTCTGGTGAAATATCTGTCACCAACGACCCACCTTGGTTGTCATTTGTTTTCATCTGACCTCCTGGTATCTAATTTCAAACCGGAAAAAAATCAAAGGCAAAAAGAGAATTCACCGGTTTTATATGAATAAAAAACTGGGGCAAAGATCAGGCTCTACCCCAGCTATAATCAATTATTTGATCAGACCTGCTTCACGATAATACTTAAGCGCGCCGGGATGAAGGGGAGCACTCAAGCCAGTGAGCATATTTTCTTTGGTTAGAACAGCTAATGCCGGATGCAGTTTTTTCAATGTTTCCAGATTCTCAAATACCTCTTTGGTAATATCGTAAATGATTGAATCGGGAACGTCAGCAGAACTACAGATTGTCGCCTTAACACCGAAACTAGGGACATCTTCTTTATTGCCAATACCAGGATATGGCTTTACCGGAATATCAGCAGCGGCATAGTATGGTTGCGCTGCAACTAACTTATCGACAAGATTCTTATCGACCGGAACAAACATAACCTTGCGAGCGCCGGCAACAGCTTCTTTAATAGAACCATTTGGATGCCCAACAGTATAGAAAAAGGCGTCAATACGACCATCTTGCAACATTTTCGCGGACTCTGCCGGCTTGATCCCCTCAACCTTCAAATCTTTATTCAGGTCGAGACCTGCAGCAGAGATAAGATCTGTAGCATTGACCCGTTGCCCAGTACCAGGAGCACCGATGTTAATTATTTTACCTTTAAAGTCGGCCACACCATTAATTTTGCTGTCTACAGCGGCAATGATAGTAACAATTTCCGGGTGGATAGCGAAAACCGCCCGCAGTTTATTTTGCGCATCTCCCTTCCATTGCCCAAGCCCTTTGTATGCTTGATATTGCAGATCCGATTGAACAACGCCCAACTCTAGATCACCGTTCATCAAAGCATTAACATTAAATACTGAGCCACCGGTAGATTCAACGGTCATACGCAATTTGAATTCCTTGCGTTTTTTGTTAACCAGCTTACTAATTGCGCCACCTGTTGGATAATATACACCGGTTACGCCACCGGTACCGATAGTTACATAGCGCATGGCAAAAGCTGGGGCAGCAATTAGGGTGAAAGTTGCCAGGATGGCAAACAACAAAGCAATTCTTTTCATGGTGATAATCCTCCATATGGTGTTGATGAAACTAAAATAGACGCATGAGCGTCGCCACTGTGAGTTCAAATCTAAAACCATCTCTCTCAGTAATCTTAAGCAAGGATAATGCCCACAAGATCTTCACAGCTAACATATTGATTTAACGAGATATTTTGTACACAATTTGAAATAACGATGAAGTGGTTTTTTATAACAATAGTTATGGCTATTTTTACGGTGCTTCGAGTGCAGCAAATTATAATAAGAGAAAACAGCAAAAGATAACTAAAGTTATGTATTTCAGTCGTTCTGATTGCGGGAATTTTTTAACCGTTTACTCAGCGCCGGTTGCGATATTCCCAACATGCGGGCAGCGACGCTCTGATTGCCATGAGCACGACGCATGGCTTCTGCCACCAGCAATGAGCCCATTTCACTCAGAGTTGGTAGTTGTTCCAACGTAGAAAGGGATTGGGTCGCCTGCACTTCATCCAATAGTAGGGCGGCGGGTTCATTCCGATTGCCAATAGCTTTTGTGAACGATGATGAAGTCAAAGTGTTGCCCTGCAAAGTGCTCACGGCATCGTAAATGATCATCTTCAATTCACGAACATTACCGGGGAAAGGATAGTTGCTCAACAACGACACCACTCCATCTCCAACCTTGGGAGTGTCAATTTTCAACTCTTCAGCGGTCTGTTCTACGAAATAGTTTACCAACAGCGGAATATCTCCACGCCGTTTACGCAGGGGAATAATTTCAACATGATGAGTACGCAACCTGTAGTAGAGATCGTTACGAAAGTGCCCACTCTGCTGTAGAGCGATTAAATCCTGATGGGTGGCTACCACCACTCGTGCCTTCATTTGGTGCGGCTGATCGCTGCCGAGGGGGTAGTATTCTCCGCTCTGCAGCAAACGGAGCAATTTCACCTGTGATGCCTGACTTAAGTCACCGATCTCGTCGAGGAACAACGTTCCTCCCGTGGCCTGTTCTATCATCCCGGCACGCACGCTATTCGCACCGGTAAATGCACCACGCACATGACCAAAAAGGGTGTCAGAGAAAACATTGTCGTCCAGTCCAGCGACATTTACCGCGACTAAAGATCCGCTGCGACCGCTGATTTTATGCAGGGCTCCGGCAATCAATTCCTTGCCAACTCCACTTTCGCCACTGATCAAGATCGGTCGTCTGGTAGCAGCCACCGATTCGACATATTGAAAGATGGAGTGCATCCCGCTATCCTGGCTCAAAATCTCGGCGAAGGCTTCTGGATGTTGCAGATTTTTGTTTAACAAACCACGATTCAGAGCCAGATTTTCCCTCTCCAAATCAGCAATATGTACCGCTCGGTGTACCCGGTCGAGGAGCTGATCTTCATCAACACTTTTTACAATAAAATCGAAAGCTCCGAGCTTGAGACATTTTACCGCAGTTTCAACCTGATTCATGCCACTGACAATCACCACGGTTATTTGTGGGTAATCGGCAGCGATTTGTTCCAGCAATGTTTCACCGCTCAAATTGGGCATAGTTAAGTCGAGCAGAATTAATCCGACATCCTCCTGGGCGAGAATCTCCATCACCTCCTGAGCATCACTGCACAGCAATAGATTGTTGTAGCCTCCGTGCCCCTCTAAAGTTAGACTCAGGCTACGCAACCACGGGCGCTCATCATCAACCAGAAGAATCTTAAATTCAGGATGTAAACTTTTGGTCATTGTCTTTTCCTTCTGCAGGTAGATATAAGGTTGCTACCATACCGCAGCCAAGGCTGCTGGCAAATTCTAGGCGACCCCCGTGTGATTCAGCTATCCCGGCAGAAACCGACAAGCCTAGCCCAGTCCCCCCCTCTTCGCGTTTGGTGGTAAAAAATGGATCCATCAAGAATTCTAATTTCTCATTAGCAATACCTCGACCGGAATCCCATACTTCGATAGCGACTTCACCACTATCGTTATCAAAGGCGGTAGTAATACATATTTCCTGTTCTCTGTTTTCCAGTGCCTGACAGGCATTGAGCAATAAATTTATCACCACCTGTTCCAGACGTTGGGAGCGACCGTGAACATTAGGCAGACTTGTAGCAAGCCTGCAGTGAAAAAATTGGGTGGATTTTTTTATCTGGTTATCCAGCAGGCGAATTGCAATCTCGACCACGTCATTGACCTTGACGCTGGTCATGATGCTGGAGTCGTCACGACGGGTAAAATCTTTCAAGTCGTCAACAATACTTTTTATACTGCTACTGCATGTCTGCATCTCTGTTAACAGTTGAGGGATTTCATCACACATGCGCGAATAATTTAACCACCCCAACTTAAAATCACCATACCGCTGATAGTGTTGATCCAAAATTGGTTGAGCATCTTGCCATGCTTTGCTAATCAGAGGCAGGTTTAAGGTGATAAGACCATTGGGGTTGTTAATCTCATGGGCAACGCCGGAGACAAGAATTCCCAAAGATGTCATTTTGTCGGCCTGGAGGAGTTGCTTCTGGCGCAATTGCAATTCTTCAACCGCTTTTTTTCGTTCAGTTACCTCCTGTGACAGTTGAGCGGTACGTTCATCTACCTTGCGCTTCAGGGTGCGCGACCACAGCACCGTTCCGGCTAAAACCAGCAACAGCGGTATAACCACCAAAGCGCTATATTTGACGATCTGATGCCATGAAACATGACGGGTATCAAGAATACCGAGCCACTTATGATGAATCTTTTTATATCGACCAGATTCTTTCAATACGACAAGACCATTGCTGAAACGGTTAAGCAACGCTAAATTGCCCTTGCTAACCGCATAACCGTAAGGTTGTTCAAAAAGAGCCTTAGCTATGGGTTGAATGTTGCGCAATCTCAACTCATGTCTAAAATATTCCCCCGGCAGTTTAGCAACAAGGGCGCAGTCATGTTGTCCTGATGCCAACAACTTAAGAGCGTCTGCCAGCGTATTGGTGGTAAATAACTGCACGTCCGGCATTTTTGCCTGCATAAAATCGTACATAACGCTGGCACGCATGACGATCACCTCTTTGCCGTGAAGATCTTTCAATCTTTTTATCGGTGATCCGGTTCTGACCCACATCGATTGGTATAGCGTGCTGTGTGGTTGCGAAAAATCGAGCTCATCGAGACGTTGTTCCAGATAGGCGACCCCCTCAAGAATATCAACTTTCCCCTGTTGCAGGTTGCGGCGCATGTCGCTCCAATCGCCAAGGCGTATCTCTACTTTAAAGCCCATCACTTCAGCAATGGCTTTGGTAAGGTCAACAATATAACCGCTAGGCTGACCATCTTCTCCAATAAATTCGTAGGGGGGGTAGGCGCGATCTCCACCAACAACTATTACCTGCGCTGCAGAACTCTCTGGAGATACAGCTATTGCTGTGGTGGAATCTGGAGGGGAAGTATCGCCACTAACAGCCGGAACGATAGCTAATAAGAAAACCAACAAACTGACAATTTGTATGTGGATGATTTTAACCAAAATTTAGATTGTAATACTAATAGAGGCTGGAGAAACGGAAGTTTTTTCTGCAATCGCCGCAGCCGGCTCTGTGTCGCTGAGGCGCAGAGATCCGGCAGCGGAAACATCATCTTTTCGTGCCGACTCAAAAGCGGAAGCACGTTTAACCATGGCGTCTGCGGCAGCCGCTGTTTCTGCTGCCAGCTCAGTTTTAGCTTTTGCCTTCATTTGTGTTGCCTTTGCTGCAACACGGAGATCCTGAGCTGATGGTTGCTTAGGTGCCAAGGCTGCAGCACGAATAATCTCGGCTTTTTTTATAGTAGCGGCGGGATCACCCTTAACCTCACTGGTATCGATGCTTACCTCTCCAGATACGGCATAACGTTTACCATCCGGACCTGTTTCGTATTCCAGCGTTGGCGCGCCAGCGTAACGACCACCAACGGCTGCATGCGCAGCCTCATGATCTATCACCTCCTGATTACGCTGCGAAAGTTCAATGATTTTTTGTTGTGCTTCAGGACTCAACTCTACCGAATCGCCACCTTGTAAATTAACTGTTGCAGATCTGTTTTCCCCCACAGCGTCAGATTTGTCACTCTCAACACTGGGTTGACCATTGACAGCAGCGCTTGTTTCTTGTGCAGAACTTTCACTATGACGCTGATATTCGGCAATGGAGGAATTAACTGGAGATAGTTGAGATTGATTATCCAAAGAGGGGTTCTGCTCTTGAAGCGCGGACGATGGTTGCCGAGTTTGTGAATCGTCTGCCAGCAAAGACGCATAAGCTTGTCGTGCAGCCGGACTGAGTTGTACCTGATCGATACTTTCCCTTACCGCTTGACTGGCAACACCTTCGGCGCTGCTTGATGTTGTCCCGTTAATCTGTGCGCGTTGGGCTTGTTTCTGAAAGCGCTCCACGCCAACTTTTGGCAGTACAGCTGAATTATTAGTAAATTGTGAGTTTATAGTCATAATTTCACCTCACCATAAATTTCACTCAGCCCAACATTATTACTGCTGAAATTCCGACAACATCATTATACCACAACTACTTTATTTTCCAATTGGTGGTCGCAGTTACATCGGGGCAGCCGCAGTATCCACCAACTGGGTACGCATAGAACAAGAACAGAAAACTTCAACACGCCTTTCCTTATTTGCGCAACAACCACGAGATCAGCGACAACAGCGCACTGATCAGCACCATGGTAGTTATGGGCATAAACAGCTTGAATCCCGGTTTGTCAATAATTATATCGCCGGGCAAGCGGCCGAAAGGTATTTTCCCCAACCAAGGCCACAACAACCCCACTACTGTAAAAGTGATACCGATAATAATCAGGTTTCTCTGCATCCGTGGTCGTCCTCAAAATGGCAGGAGTTCTCGAAAAAAACACCCCAGCAAAGGCTCAGCAGCTATTTTATTTTCCAGGTAGTGCCAGCAGCGCAATCCAGCAGGAGTATCCCTTTTGCTGCCAATTCATCGCGTATCTCATCTGAGCGAGCAAAATCTTTATCTTTACGTGCTTGCAACCGCTCTTCAATCCAACCTTCTACTTGCTCAACGCTGATGTTTAGTTCTGCTAAACCCGCTAAATTTTGTTGTTTAAGCCACTGCTGTGGATCAGAAACAAACAAGCCCAGCACTGCACCCAATTTAAGGAAGGTGGTGTACAGTGCGCGTAATGAGGCGATAACTTCCGGTTTTTTGCGGATTTTTTTGGTCGCCATCAGCCTATTCATGGTGCGCACACCCTCAAACAAATGGCCGATAGCCAGCGCAGTATTGAAATCATCATCCATGGCTTCACGAAATTTTGCCTCCAACTCATCGCCATCATCAGCCTGAATATCACTGTCTGGGCACTGTGCCAGCATTTCAGCAGCGGCGTGAAGCCCTTCGTAGAAACGGGTCAAACCCAGCCGAGCCTCCTTAAGGTTCTGATCAGAGAAATCGATGGGAGAACGGTAGTGGGCAGAGAGAATAAAAAAGCGGATGATTTCAGCATCATAGCTTTTCAAAATGTCACGAATGGTGAAAAAATTCCCCAGCGACTTGCTCATTTTCTCTTTGTTCACATTGACAAAACCATTGTGCAGCCAATATTTAACAAAAGGCTTATCCGTTGCCGCTTCACTTTGGGCTATCTCGTTTTCGTGATGAGGGAAGATGAGATCTTTACCTCCACCGTGAATATCAAACGATTCGCCTAGATATTCCATCCCCATGGCTGAACACTCAATGTGCCATCCGGGACGACCTTCTCCCCACGGTGATTTCCAAGACGGTTCCCCCGGTTTTGCCATCTTCCACAAGGCAAAGTCCATGGGGTTGCGTTTCTTCTCCCCCGGAGCGATGCGTGCACCAGCCTGCATTTCGTCGAGATTACGTTTACTCAATTTCAAATAATCGTCGAAACTATCGACGGCAAAGTATACATCACCATCACTGGCATAAGCCTTGCCGTTGGCGATTAAGCGTTCCACGAGGGCGATAATATGATCGATATGCTCGGTAGCCTTTGGTTGCACCGTTGGCAATTGTAAGCCCAAACGAGCCATATCTTCATCAAATGCCTGAATAAACTCCTCAGAAAGTTGTTTACAGGTGATCTCCCGCTCGTTGGCACGTTGAATAATTTTATCATCTACATCGGTATAGTTACGCACATAGGTCACATCATAGCCGCTGTATTTTAAGTAGCGAAAGATAATATCGAAGACAATGTTGGCGCGGGCATGACCAATATGGCAATAGTCATAAACGGTAACACCACACACATACATTCCAACCTTGCCGGGATGTAATGGTTGGAATTCTACTTTTTTACCCTGAAGTGTATTGTAAACTCTTAAACTCATGTGCGATTATCTTTCCTGTTTGTAACTATTCAGCAGCTCTCCAGTTGGGTACGTGCTCAACATGCTAAATAGTTACTCCTGTTTATATTTACTGTTGCGATTCATTTTTAACCAAGAATAGCGTTACGCTGCCCATGGAAAGAGTATTTGCCGCCGCCCGGATGGCGGCAATTAAGGACCCATGGATGGGCTCGAACGGCTCTTGTAATGGGCAGCGTAACGCTATTCACTGAGCTCATTTACCGCTGCAGCACCGTCATCATTTCTGTTTTTGCCAGGAATCACGCAGGGTGACAGTCTGGTTAAACACTAACTTTTTATCATCAGAATCACAGTCAGCACAGTAATATCCCAAGCGTTCAAATTGATACGCCGTGCCAATAGTGGCATCTGCCAAAGCGGGTTCGGCATAACAGCAAGTTAATATTTGTCGCGACCCTGGATTTAGCTCGTCGATAAAATCGACCCCATCTTTGTTAGTGCCGGGGCTTGCTACATTAAACAGGCGGTCATATTGGCGCACCTCAACAGCTAACGCATGGGCTTGAGATACCCAATGGATAATCCCTTTAACCTTGCGCCCCTGAGGTGCTGCTCCGAGGGTAGCGTTATCGTGGGAACAGCGCAGCTCAACAACCTCTCCGGCATCGTTACGGATAACTTCATTACATTTTATGATATAGCCATAGCGCAGACGCACTTCACGTTCGGGGCCAAGGCGGAAAAACTTTTTCGGCGGATCCATCATAAAATCATCACGTTCAATATAAATTTCACGACTGAAAGGGATTTGACGCCGTCCCATTTCCGGTTGCTGGGGATGAATTGGAGCGTCGAGCATCTCCACCTTACCTTCGGGGTAATCCGTTAAAACTACCTTAAGCGGGTTGATGACAGCCATAGCACGCGGAGCAGTTTCATTTAATTGCTCCCGCACACAATCCTCAAGAACGCTCATGTCGATCCAGCTATCGCTTTTGCCTACACCAATACGTTCACAGAAGGTGCGAATTGCCTGAGCCGGATAGCCGCGACGGCGCATCCCCACCAGGGTGGGCATACGGGGGTCATCCCATCCACAAACATGCTTATCGGCTACCAGTTGATGTAATTTGCGTTTACTCATCACCGTGTAACCAAGATTGAGACGAGCAAATTCATATTGGTGCGGGGCAAATATTCCCAACTGTTGAATAAACCAATCGTACAACGGACGGTGGTCAGCAAATTCCAAAGTACATATAGAGTGGGTAATCTTCTCTATAGAATCTGACTGACCATGGGCAAAATCATACATGGGATAGATACACCATTTATCACCCGTACGATGATGGTGCGCATGCAGAATGCGATACATAACTGGGTCGCGCAGGTTCATGTTGGGTGCAGCCATATCTATTTTGGCACGTAAAACCTTGGCACCGTCGGCAAACTCTCCGTTGCGCATCCGCTCAAACAAATCGAGATTCTCCGCAACGCTGCGCTCACGGTATGGGCTATTGCTGCCCGGCTCGCTCAATGTGCCACGCAGTTGACGTATCTCCTCGCCACTGAGGTCGTCAACATAAGCCTTGCCAGCACTAATTAGTTGCATCGCCCACTGATAAAGTTGCTCAAAATAGTTTGAGGCAAAGAATTCATTGTCACCCCAATCGAAACCGAGCCAGTGCAGATCAGCTTTTATGGCATCAATAAATTCGTTTTCCTCTTTAACCGGATTGGTATCATCAAAACGCAGGTGACATACACCTCCCTGCTCAGCAGCAACGCCAAAATTCAGGCAGATAGATTTTGCATGGCCGATATGTAAATAACCATTGGGTTCGGGAGGAAATCTGGTGGCAAGGCGACCATCATTTTTATTACTAGCCAGATCTTCGGCAATAATATTACGGATAAAGTCCCGTGGTTGTTCCGCCGCCGTTTGCTCTGCCGGGTTGTTCTTTTCGTTACTCATAGTTGTGCAATTACCTTTCGTTTATGATCATTGTTGCTGACCATGATAACCACTGCATGGGCTGAGATCCCCTCTTGGCGACCTTCAAAGCCCAATTTTTCGGTTGTGGTAGCCTTAATGTTGATTTTGTCGCTGCAAACCTGACAACACTTTCCAATATTATCTACCATCTGTATCAGATGTGGTGCCAACTTTGGTCGCTGAGCAATAACCGTAGCGTCTATGTTGCCAACGACCCAACCAGAATTACTGGCGGTTATAATCACCCGTGCTAACAATTTCAAGCTAGAAATATCTTTAAATTCGGCAGCGCTGTCAGGAAAATGGTGACCGATATCTCCGCAGCCGATGGCACCGAGGATCGCATCACATACAGCGTGCAGCAACACATCGGCATCCGAATGACCGAGCAAACCGAGTTCATGGGGAATCTCTACCCCGCCGAGCACCAGTTTACGCCCAGAGACAAGACGATGCACATCATAACCATGTCCAATGCGGAAAGGAACCATATATTATACCTGTGAAGTATTATTGTTTGAATCTGCCGAAATAAAAGCCGCAGCTATCAGCATATCTTCAGGAGTGGTGATTTTTATATTGCGATAGCTTCCTTCAAGCATGGAAACTTTAATCCCCTGCCATTCCAGCAAAGAGGCATCGTCGGTACCATGATAATCGTGTTGCTGTGCACGAAGATGGGTGGGATAAATTAACTCGTAGCGAAAAACCTGCGGTGTATGTGCAGCCCACAACGTTTCCCGTGCTGGAGTTGCGCTAATCTGTCCGTTGTGCACCTGTTTGATGGTGTCCTTAACCGGAACACCGACAACACAAGCGCCGGACATTCGCGCCTGCGCTATAAGCGCATCAAGTTGTTGCACAGCAAACAGTGGCCGCACCCCGTCGTGGATAATAATTATATCACCATCTTCAGCACCACAATTGGCAATGCCGTTACGCACAGAATCCTGGCGCTGACAACCGCCGCCAATTATATCTCTAACTTTGGTGAAATTATAAGGCTCAATGCACTGCTGGCGACACAACGCTATCTGCTCAGGGGGAGCTATAACATAGATATGATCAACGCTTGGGTGTGTGTCAAACAAAGCAATGGTGTGAGTCAGGACAGGTTGCCCGTTAAGGCAGAGATATTGTTTATTGATTGTGCTACCCATCCGCTGGCCAGCACCAGCGGCGGGGATCAATGCAATGACGCTCATGATATAGCTATTCTTCGCGTGGCTTTTTTGCGCAACCACGTACGTTGTACAGGTATTGCACGAGGAGTTGTACGCAATGCACTGTTAGTGATGAAAAACCTTGTCAACCTTTTGGCAAATTTGGTCTTCATCCACATCTTCGGCAAACGCCATCTCTTTAACTACCAATCGGCGTGCAAGATCCAACACTTTTTTTTCACCGTAAGAAAGTTCCTTGCCAACGCTGATCATATTGAGTTCGCGCAGAACTGCAGCTACAGACAGTAGATCACCGGAACGGATTTTTTCGGTGTAATCGCGCTGGCGTCGGCTCCATGATGAAATATTGCCAATAGGGGCATCCGTATCCTGCAACACGTCGTAAACCTCATTTATTTGTTCTTTTTTAACCAGACACCGCATCCCCACCTGCTGAACATTAGCAGTAGGAACCATTATGGTCATATCGCTATCGCAGATACGTAATACGTAGAAATCGTGTTTCTCGCCGGAAAACTCCTTTGTCTCAATTGCCTCAACAACTCCGACACCTTGAGCAGGATAAACAGCCTTATCACCAATACTGAACAACATGAGTCACCCCTCTTGCTAGGTCAAAAATAAAATCCGACCAGAACATCACCACCGCTGCAGCAAACGAATAAATAATTATGCAGCAAAGAGTAAGACTAATACATTACAAAAAAAATGTCAAGAAAGGGTTGATTTTTTACTGGATTACCTATAAGTGCTGTGATAGCTTGTCAAATTCACCAACAATTTGAATTTCATTCCAATGAACTCCCATCCCACTCTCATTTCAGCAACAAGGGCGAAGTGATAGCTGCCAACAATTTTAGGTGTAAAAATGGATATCTGGGTTGATGCAGACGCCTGTCCCAAGGTGATTAAAGAGATTTTGTACCGGGTCGCCGAGAGAAAAAAAGTGGTTGTGACCCTGGTAGCGAACCAGCCGTTACACATACCGTCCTCGAGATATCTCAATTTTATGCTAGTAGGCGCAGGAATTGATATTGCCGACGATAAAATCATCGAATTAATTGCGCCCGGCGATCTGGTTATAACAGCCGATATCCCGCTGGCGGCCGCAGCAATAAAGAAAAAAGGGTTAGCCCTGAATCCTCGAGGTAATTTTTATACCACCGACAATATTCAGGAGCGGCTAACCATCCGCAATATGCTCGATGAGCTGCGCGGCTGCGGTGTCAACACTGGAGGTCCAGCTGCTTTCAGTGCAACCGACAAGCAGGCTTTTGCCAATCAGTTGGATCGATTTCTGACCAGTTGTCAAACAAAAAAGAGCACCTGATTGGCACCATTTTACCGTTCCGCTAAAGATGCCACCAGGTCTGCAGAGAACTTCCATCTCCAAGTCACCATTCAACTACCACAGCTGAATGGATAGTCACAAACTAATTGAAAAAGAAGCTGGCTGTTGTCACCAGCAGTAACTTGATTATCCGGGGCGGCGAGAACAACAGCAAAAATTGTGGGTGCAACGTTTGATACCAAAAGTGTCGATAATTCAGCATACGTAAAGATTGGTCTCGATCTGCTCGGTGACGGAATGTCGTATGAAGATTTAACTGCTCTGACAATTGAAGCCGCCGGGGTAACTACCAACGAGCAGGTAGTCGATTTGTTGTGGACAACTCTGGTTGGTTCGCATCCATCCACCGCAGAAGCACAGCCATATGTGCAAATGCTCAATGATGGAATGAGTTTTGGGAAATTAGGCGTGTTTGCGGCAGATTTGGAACTTAATCAGAACAATATCGACCTGCTGGGGTTAATACAAACGGGTCTTGTTTTTGATTTGGCGTAGAGAGACGTGAGTGTTTTATCGGGTGCGCATGATGAAATTTATGCGCACCCTACCGGGGTTGAGGATTCTATGCTATATCAAAAATACCATCGCTAAATATCACCTGCTCAATACCGGTAATATTTGCGGCAAAGTAGCTGCCTAATAACAGAATACTGCCATCTTGCCGGGTTTCCATTTGTACGTCAGCTTGCGAATCATCAACATAGAGTTTATCGTTACCAGCACCACCATCTACAGCATCAAAACCGCCCTCGGTGAGGTAAATTTTATCGTCGCCGCCACCGGTAGCAATGTTATTGTCAACCCCATTATCGTATATGCTATCGTTAGCGGCACCGGTTATGACATTTTCGATATACACTCCCGGCAAGATGGAAAAGTTGTTTTCACCGGTGTATAAGTTTTCAGAAATATCTGTGTAAACGTTTTGTACCCAATCGTCATTCTGGGTAACGCCCTGTTCATGATACCAAGCAATTGTTTGTTCTGTCTGGGTATCAATATCGTGAATATCTAGCGATGAGAGTGAGCCGCTCTTGAGATTGATTATTGACGTGCCACTGGCATCTGCCACATCGATGGTATCTATCCCACCGCCATCCCAAACTGTAAAATATTCCCGGTTGGCAAATAACAGAGAATAAGTATCATCGCCGGTATTTGCTTGCGTATTAGCTGCGTAGATATGCTGCAATGCTTCGACATCATACGACATATACGAAGTGCAATAAGCATCTTCATAGGTCGCAGAAAGTGATCCGTTTGCATAGCTAAAGTCCGGAAAAGAATTCCTGCCCGGCGTGTATGACATGACAGTATAGGTATTGCTTTCATATTCAGTATCGATAGCTGGTGCTTCGAAGGGATGCTTTAAACCGACGGCATGTCCTATTTCGTGAACAATCGTTTGATAACTATAGTCACCGAGGGAAAATTCATTTTTCTCATGAGCATCTAACCCGATAAAAACTTCGGTAAAGGACAATGAAGTGGTGGATTCCAAAAAATTTAACGCATTGTAGACAACAGCTTTTTCGTCACTGTTCAATGGGTGCCAGTTGTCCGTTAACGATTTATCGCCGCTATAATCGTAATATTCGGCAGGAATTGAGGTGTTGAAGCTATAGGTCAGTTCGGTATCGCTCCAGTGCTCACCGGAATCGAGGGAGAGGACATTGGGGTTGTCAGAGTAATCTATTTCCGCTACGCTTTTGCTACAGCTAAACGCTTGTGCCTGAGTTAACAGGCTGTTGTTAATATCATGGATAGTTCGTTGCGCCAGTAATTCAACTTCTGAATTACCGAATATGCCATTCACCGGATTTGTAACAGCTAAATAAAAGGTCTCATCGCCTTCCACCAAATCGTCTTCTAAAATTTGTACAGGTATAGTTGTGTATGTTTCTCCGGCATTGATAGTTGCAATGCCGCTGGTTGCAATGTAGTCAGAACCAGCTTTTGCGCTACCATCACGCGTCGAATAGTGCACGCTGGCATCAACTTGCATGGGATTGCTAATTTCGAGTAAAAAATAGGCGATAGTCCCCTCGTCTGGAGTGATAGGTTGGCGCGGGTGGATTTATTTGACTCAAAAGAGAGTCGTTATTGTTCATCCCAACAACTAAATCATCGAATACATGACCAATGTCTGCCCAGGCAATCGTTGTACTTTTAACACCAACAACATAATCATCCATCAGTAGCGGCCCACCAGAAGACCCGGAGCCCATAACCATGGGTGACATCCCCAGCCATCCCAGAGTATCACCAATGGCATCATTCACCCCGATGAGTGCGGTATCGTACTGCGTTTCGGTAAACGACATAGAGCCGTTATCGCTATCAGCAAATGCCTGTTCAGGCCAAGCAATTACTGCCCATTTTGATGGAGTATATTCAAAGCCGTAATCTTCAAACTGATGTGTTTGATTGTTATAGTCGGCGCCAAAATAGAAACTATATTCGCTAGCCCAACCGCCATGGTCAGGGCTGTACACCATATGTGTCGCTGTTAAAATGTCATTTTTCCCAACAATTGAACAGGTACCTTTAAAATGTGAACCATCAGGAAACGTCACTCGTATCAATCCAATATTGCTGTATGGTTGCTTGTTTCTGTCATGCTCGGTAACTTCTGTTAGCATTGTTGTTTCTCCGTGTGTACTAATGATGAAAGTACTACTTCCAATGTTCGAGTAATCACGCAGTGAAATCGATATCACAAATAGTGCGTTGAGCCAATAGTTCTATTTCTAAAGCACCAAAAATGCCGTTTATAGGATTAGTCACCGCCAGATAAAAGTTCTCATCACCTTCCACCATGCCGTCTTCTAAAATCTGCACCGGTATCGTCGTATATGTGTCTCCGGCATTGATTGTTACAGTACCCCTGGTTGCGATGTAGTCAGAACCGGCTTTTGCGCCACCATCTCTAGTTGAGAATTCCACGCTTGCATCAACCTGCATGGGATTACTTATTTTTAGCCCACGTTTAACACCAGAAAAAATAAACTACGCAATATCAACTAGTTCCACATTAAAAAAACATCGTCTGGCACTACATTTTTGTTTATTTGCGTTAAATGACAGATTTCTGTATTCCTCCCGGTGATGGTGATA
>NBLX01000148.1 GCA_002084705.1 Desulfobacteraceae bacterium 4572_35.1 | reverse complement strand
CCTGATGGTAATGCTGGGAATCGTAAAAGGTGTTGCCAGCCCCAAAGAGCACGCAGAACAGAAAAGCCACTAACCATTGAAACAAATTGGTGCTGATCACTTAACCGAGACATTAAAAGTGATCAGCGCCAATAATTAGATCATCACAACCCACCCAACCAGAAATACCTCTCTCAACAGCTTCACAATTTCTTTCTATACAAAAAATCAGTTAATTTGATAGTATTTCATCTTTCATTTTCTTACTCTTAGCATATTATCTGCGGATGCTAAATAAATGAATTATAATGCAGCGCTCTGAATAAAATAGGATTTATGCCTTATGGCAAAATTTGTTTTGCAATCTAAATATCAGCCAGCTGGTGATCAACCAGCGGCTATCTCCGAACTGGTGACTGGAATCAATGACGGGGCCGGGCATCAGGTCTTGCTGGGAGTAACCGGCAGCGGCAAAACCTTCACTATGGCTAATGTTGTTGAACAGGTTCAACGTCCCACCTTGGTTTTGGCTCATAATAAAACTTTGGCGGCTCAGCTGTACGGTGAATTTCGTGAGTTGTTTCCCAACAACGCGGTTGAATATTTTGTCTCCTATTACGACTATTATCAGCCGGAGGCTTATGTAGCCAGCACCGACACCTTCATCGACAAGGACTCATCCATCAACGAGGAGATCGACAAACTGCGCCACAGTGCTACCCGCAGCTTGCTGACTCGGCGTGATGTATTGATTGTCGCCTCGGTATCATGTATCTACGGTCTCGGCTCACCTGAAGCGTACTTTGGCATGCTGATAAAACTTGAAGTGGGGATGGAGCTAGAACGGAATATATTACTGAAAAAACTGGTAGAAATTCAATATCAACGCAACGATACCGATTTTCATCGCGGAACTTTTCGTGTACGCGGTGACAGCGTGGAAATATTTCCTGCCTACGAAGAAGATCTGGCTTTGCGTATTGAATTTTTTGGCGACGAAATAGATGCGATTCGAGAAATCGATCCACTGCGTGGCAGCGTAATCGACAGCGTGAATAAAACCAGCATCTTTCCTGCCAGCCACTATGTTGCTACTCGCCCAACTTTGGAGAAAGCCGTTAAGCAGATTCAGGATGAGTTGCAACAACGGATCAGCTATTTTCGCGAACGCAACCAACTCCTAGAAGCACAACGCATTGAACAGCGTACCATGTTCGATATCGAAGTAATGGAAGAGATGGGCTACTGCCAGGGGATAGAAAATTATTCTCGCTACATGGATGGTCGCGACGCTGGTGAAGCGCCAGCTACTCTATTCGATTATTTTCCTGACGATGCGCTGTTGTTTATCGACGAAAGCCACGTATCGGTCGCTCAGGTTGGCGCCATGTATCGCGGCGACAGATCTCGTAAGGAAAACCTGGTTGGCTACGGTTTCCGGCTCCCTTCCGCTCTGGACAATCGCCCCCTGAAATTCAGCGAATTTGAGTCCAAAAATTTGCAGACGGTATACGTATCTGCCACTCCCGCTGATTATGAACTACAACAAGCACAAGGTGTCGTTGTTGAACAGATTGTCCGCCCAACCGGCTTGCTCGATCCTCCGATTGATGTACGCCCTGCAACACAACAGGTTGATGATTTAGTTGATGAAATTCGCATCACGGTAGAACAGCAGGCTCGGGTTTTAGTAACCACCATGACTAAACGGATGGCGGAAGAGTTAACCTCATATCTGCAAGAATTGGGGATCAGGGTACGCTATCTCCATTCAGATATAGACACTGTTGAACGGGTGGAGATTTTGCACAGTCTGCGTCAGGGCGAGTTTGACGTTTTGGTTGGTATCAACTTGTTACGTGAAGGGCTAGATATCCCAGAAGTTGCCTTAGTAACTATCCTTGATGCCGACAAAGAGGGCTTTTTACGTAGCGCTCGCTCCTTGATACAAACCTGCGGCAGGGCTGCTCGCAATGTGAATGGGCGGGTGATAATGTATGCCGACAAAATAACAAAATCGATGCAGACATGCCTCGACGAAACGCAGCGCCGCCGTCAACAACAAAAAAACTACAACGATAAACACGGCATTATCCCACGCTCGGTAAATAAATCGATGCGTACCATCCTAGAAGATTTAAGGGAAGTGAGTGCGGAGGTGGTGCAAGTTGCTGAAGAACTGAGCGATTGGGTAAATCCAGCGCAACTACGTAAAGAGATAGAACGGGTACGCACTGAAATGTTAGCAGCGGCAGCAGAGCTTGATTTTGAACAAGCGGCAATATTGCGCGACAAGTTACTCAAATTGGAAAAGCAGGAACTTGGACTAATAAACTGATTATTTTATAAGTAAGGAGAAACAACATGGCAAAATATGGCTTTATCGGTACCGGACTGATGGGCAATGCAATGGCATTCAATCTGATTCAGGCAGGCAATGAACTGGTCGTTTATAACCGCGATGCCAGCAAATGTGAGAATCTGGTGCAAGCCGGAGCACAGCAAGTTGGCAGCGCCCTGGAGGTGATAGCCGCTGCCGACATAACCTTTTGCATGGTTTCTGATCCTCAAGCAGCAATGTCTGTTTGTTTTTCTCCCCATGGTGTTATTCAGGGGATCGCTCCCGGTAAAAGCTATATTGACATGTCCACAGTAGATCCACAGACCGCGCAAAAAATAGCGATTTCAGTACAGGCTCGTGGTGGTCAATATCTGGAGGCTCCAGTTTCCGGTTCCCTGCAGCCAGCTAAAGATGGCGAATTAGTGATAATAGCTGCCGGTGATCAATCGCTGTGGGAGCAAGCACAACCAGCCTTTGCCGTTATGGGCAAGAAAAGCTTGTTTTTGGGCGATGTTGGCGCCGCTGCCAGCATGAAATTGGCAGTAAACATGATGATGGGTAGCATGATGACTGTGTTTACCGAGGCACTGACCCTAGTCCAGAAGTGCGATATCAACGCAGAACAGTTGCTGGACGTATTGCAATCAGGAGCCTTGTCGTGTCCGATGTTTAGTAGCAAGGGGGCCGCAATTTTAGCTGAAAATTTTACCCCCAATTTCCCCTTGAAGCACATGCAAAAAGATCTGCGTCTTGCCGTGCAACTAGGAGATGAAAAACAACTTCCCATGGCTTCCGTCGCAACTGCCAACGAGATCTTTAAGCGTGCTTGCCAACAAGAGCTTAGTGAGTTAGATATGTGTGCCGTAATGAAAACGTTAGCAAATCAAGTTACAGCGTCTCGTTAGTGTTGCAGTGAATTGTTTTTCCGCTAGAGTTAAAGCAGATATCTTTGGTAACTATACGGCTGGTCCAATAACGCCACATATTTGCCTGTAAATTTGGGGTTTTATGTTGGGGGGGGATCCCGTATGACTTTTTAACTGCATCCTTACTCATGCCAGTGAGAAGCACCCCCCGCAAAATTGCGTCAACTTCACGCTTAGACATGTTTACAGTTTGCTCCTCAAAGTTTTTATTAGAAAACATGAAGTCACGATAATCTTCCAAAGTTTTACCGGGATGGAATTTACGTCGGAAAAAAACTTTAAAAGTCTGGTTGTCGGATACGCGCTTGAAAGAGATATACTGATGAGGAGAATATTTCTCTTTGAACAAGGTGACATCTTTTACCAAAGTGCCTGCAGGTAACATGGTGCCGCGTTTGTAATTAAGTGCCCACATCCTTTTTGGAACCTCATACCACATGTTATAGGCAGTATACGTAAGACCGCCTGCAATAGCGGCAGCGGGAATCAGCAGACAACTACACAATACCAAGGCGACCGTTAATGATAAAGTACGCGACATATTCTGCTCCTTTTCACATAAGCTGAACTCAACAGTTCCAGAATAAACCAATTAGAACACTTTACTTGAAAAAAACATATTAGTCAAAATCGCTGAAACGCAAGGATCAACCAAATGCGAGAGGCTACATTTGAAAACGAATAGTTAGGCTATTTGTCAAAAATGTGTGAGAATGCGCACCGCTCAGACGATTTCAACAGCCACTAAATATAAACAAAACTGGAAACATGGTATCTAAATAAATCAATACGCAGCAAACTCCATATCATTTTCTTCAATAATCAACGATAGAAACAAAGGAACATCCTTCATGATCAGTGCTAGTAATATCTGTCTTGCCTATGGCAAGCGTACCATCTTTAAAAATGTCAATATCAAGTTCACCCCCGGCAACTGCTATGGACTTATCGGAGCTAACGGCGCCGGCAAATCCACCTTCCTTAAAATTCTCGCCGGTGATATCGATCCCGACAAGGGAGATATTTCCATCGGTAAAGGGTTGCGACTGGCGGTGCTGCGCCAAGATCAGTTTGCTTTTGACGAAGAGACAGTGTTCAACACCGTGATCATGGGGCATGAGCGGTTGTACAAGGTGATGGCGGAGCGCGAGGCGATCTACTCTAAGGGAGAATTCACCGAAGAGGACGGCATCCGTTCCGGTGAACTGGAAGCGGAATTCGCCGAGATGAACGGCTACGGGGTTGAATCGGAAGCGGCGGTACTGCTCAACGGTCTGGGTATCGGTGAGGAACTGCGCCAAAAGAAGATGAAAGAGCTAGAAGGTGGCGAAAAAGTGCGGGTGCTGCTGGCACAAGCGTTGTTCGGCAACCCCGACATTCTGTTGCTTGATGAGCCCACCAACCACCTCGACCTCAAATCAATCCAGTGGCTCGAAGAATTTCTCGGCCGTTTCCAAAATACCGTGCTGGTTGTCTCCCACGATCGTCACTTCCTTAATCAAGCCTGTACCCACATCGCCGATATCGACTTCGGCACCATTCGCACCTATGTTGGTAACTACGACTTCTGGTATGAAGCCAGTCAGTTAGTGCTAAAGCAACAGCAAGAAGCCAATAAAAAAGCCACCGACAAGGCCAACGAACTTAAAGATTTTATCGCCCGTTTCAGTTCCAACGCCTCGAAAGCCAAGCAAGCCACCTCGCGGAAAAAACTGCTCGACAAGCTCGACATCGAAGAGTTGCCCGTCTCATCACGCAAGTACCCGTTTGTGGTGTTCAAGCCCGAACGCGCCTGTGGCGATATCATCCTCGAGGTGGAAGGGTTAACCAAGAGCATCGACGGCATCAAGGTGTTGGACAACGTCAGTTTTGTCGTCAACAAGGGTGACAAGATCGCCTTTGTCGGCGGCAACGGTCAGGCTAAATCTATGCTGATACAAATTCTCGCCGGTGAACTGAAGCCCGACAGCGGCAGCTTCCGCTGGGGGGTGACCATCACCACCGCCTCGTTTCCAAAAGAGAACAGCAGCTTTTTTGATAAGGAATTAAGTCTTATCGACTGGCTATGTCAGTACCCTCCCCACGAAGGGGAAAGCTTTGCCCGTGGTTTCCTCGGCCGGATGCTATTTTCCGGTGACGATGCCACCAAGATGACCACGGTTCTCAGCGGTGGCGAAAAAGTGCGCTGCATGTTGTCACGAATGATGCTCTCCAGCGCCAACGTGTTGCTATTTGATGAGCCCACCAACCACTTGGATTTGGAATCGATCACTGCCCTCAATAACAGCCTGATCCAGTTTTCCGAAGTGATTCTGTTCACCTCCCATGACCACAAATTTGTCTCCACCATCGCCAACCGAATTATCGAGCTAACGCCGGGGGGAGTGATTGACAGGGCGATGAGTTTTGATGAGTATCTCGAAAGTGCAGATATCAATACGCTGCGTGAGCAGTTGTGTGGAGGTGAGGCAGATTTGAAGCTGTAAATCGTTATGTTGAGGATATTGAATATGCCAAATACGGGATATGTTTTCCGTATATCACGCTTAATAACTGTGATAGACTTCGCGTTTATTACCAATGTTTCGTATTAAAAATAATACTATTCTATGAAGCTAAGAGATGTTTGATTATTCTATTGCCCATTGGGCAACATTCTTCACAGCCGCTATGCTGTTGAATTTGTCGCCGGAACCAGATATGGCATTCATCCCTGCCCAGACAGCAAAGGGTGGGATATCTACCGGTTTTTCTGCCATGCCTGGAATTTGGACCGGCGCATTCATTCATGTCATTTTTGCGGCACTCGCATGTAAAACGTATAGCATCCTGTCCCCAATTTCTTTAAATTTGATGTATATCAAGGAATGTCACTATGGTTAAATATGTAAAATTATTATCATTTTTTCTTGCTGCCGTTATGATGTTTTCCGGCTCCACCCTGTGGGCCGCTGATCAATCTATGGAGAAAATCAAGAATAAGGGCTGTTTTGTTCTTGGTCTCGATGACAGTTTCCCCCCCATGGGCTTTAGAGATGCAACAGGAAAGGTGGTTGGTTTCGATATCGACTTGGCCAGAGAAGTTGCCAAACGGTTGGGAGTTAAGTTAAAAATTCAGCCAGTAGAATGGTCAGGGGTTATTTTAAGTCTTAATCGCGGTGATATCGATCTTGTCTGGAACGGTATGACCATCAAACCAGAGCGTGCCAAGCGTATCGATTTTTCTAAACCATACTTGGCCAACACCCAGGCTATTGCAGTATTGGTGGGCTCGAATGTTCAGCATAAGACAGACCTTGCTGGCAAGAAGATTGG
>NBLX01000031.1 GCA_002084705.1 Desulfobacteraceae bacterium 4572_35.1 | reverse complement strand
ATGGCATTGCCGCCGTATTTAATAACGATGGTTTTATTGCTGAAGCGCTGAATATAGGGTAACGCCTCAATCAAGGTGTTGGCTTTTTTGATGATCTCCTGCATAGTAGTTGTCCTCATTTTTTCGATTACAGCTTGACCTGTTTTTACATCAAAACCTATGGTTTTGTTATGAACGGGAGAACATTTGATTGTGAATGGTTAGAATATGTTTCCCAATCCGGCATATATTCCTCAGATTGATTCCCCCACGAAAACCACCCTTTTCGTCGTCCACGTGCAAACAACTCAATTCTAGGACCCCAACTGCAAGACTCTATAAGCTCATATTGTTCATCTGGTTTACGGCTATGCTCACGCTTACGAGATGAAATAATATTTTCCTGACTTCTTCCGGGTTGAAGAGTTCTCGCCCCCTTACCTCTAACACCAAATAAAATGATTTCGGTTACGTTCCTAAAGTAGAAACCTACACCTCGTCTGTCTGGACCACCATCTTTCCTGATCTTATACCAAATTAGATTAGTTTTATAAGTGAAGCCCCAGCGTTCCATAACCCTGATGCCTTCAGCTAATAATGCATTGGGAACCCATAAATATAGATGGGCGGTATCTTCAGAGATTGCTTCAACTGGCAAAGCCATAATCTCTTGCAACGTCATCGTTGGATATCGTGACAACCTTTTGTGTTCTGGCGCCATTTTCCCTGTTCGGTTTTTAAATTGCCAGGGGGGATCAGCAAGCACTGTTGCAAACTTTTGGCCATTCGTTTTGTTTAGTAAGTCATCGGATGCATTCATAAAATTTCATTTCTTTTTTGCCAATCAGTTATGACATCTGGTCTTATCCCAAACACTAAAACAGGGCAACCTCCATGCCTTCCCGCGTTTAAACGATACAGCAATTTACCCATCCATGTTGTACTTGCACCATATTTTTGCTTACAAAATTTGGGATTCCCCTCCCTATCTAGTTCAACGGAACCATCTTTTTTCAGTAGCTTAGTTGCCGCAAAAACAGGATTTAATTTTTCACTACGCGTAATCAATGATGCAACACTAATAACTCCACATTCATGAAATGTTCTAAATGCATATAAGTCACGATCATAAGTTTGATCTTTGCTATTCCATTCCATATCCAGAGCAACTCGTCCCTTAACATAGTCTATTTTGTGACCATCAATATAGTTCGCAAGTATTATATCTGGTTTTTTTGTCAACTTGTGTTTTTTCAATTTTCCGCTTTGGAGAATCTCTTCGCTTTGTTCAAAAACTCGTATGATGAGATCTCCCTGAATTCGTGTTTCGTGCCAATTATTTGGTCGTAATTTTGTGGAAAACTGTTTGGGTATGACTGATTCATTGCCACCCGGCATTGCAATATCCTGAATGGTTATTTTGAAATCTAACAAAGCTTCTTCAATTTCTCGAAGCTCATCTGGAAACGATGTTTTCATTATTGTCGCTGCATGCCTGTAGCTGTAAACATCATATAATCCAAACACGTCAGGATTTATATGTAGCCTTACTTCCTCGACACTGTCTGAGCCTGGTCCAGGTTTTAATGCCACATCTTCTTGCTTCATAAATTAATACCCATTTTTATTTTTGACCAGTGAGTTTAGCAGTGGCACTCGTCAAACCTCTATCATGATCAATCAATATTTACAAAATAAAACGCGACAGATCTTCGTCGCCTGCAATCTCGCTCAAGCGCTCCCGCACTTGTTCAGCATCAATACACACCGAGCTCTCTTTCATCTCTGGTGCGTCAAAAGAGATCTCGTCGAGCAGTTTCTCCATCACCGTGTGCAAACGCCGGGCACCAATATTCTCCGCCTGTTCGTTTACCTGAGCTGCGGTACGGGCAATCTCATTAATAGCATCAGGAGTAAATTCCAAAGTGAGCTCTTCAGTTTTCATCAATGCCTGATATTGATTGACCAGAGCATTTTTTGGCTCGGTTAAAATACGGACAAACTCCTCTTCGCCCAAATTATCCAACTCTACACGAATAGGAAAACGTCCCTGTAACTCAGGAATCAAATCAGATGGCTTTGCCACATGAAAAGCTCCGGCGGCAATAAACAAAATATGGTCGGTTTTAACCGCACCATACTTGGTATTGACAGTACTCCCCTCAACAATAGGGAGGATATCACGCTGCACCCCTTCACGCGAAACCTCGGGACCATGTCCAGAGCCACTGCTGGCAACCTTATCGATCTCATCAATAAAGATAATACCACTCTGTTCAGTTAATTCCCGCGCCAGCTGTTGCACTTTATCCATGTCCACCAGCTTTTCAGCTTCCTGCTCAATAATTATATCGCGAGCCTCACCCACCTTGATCCGGCGGTGCTTAGTCTTTTTAGGAAAGAGATTGCCAAACATCTCTTTAATGTTCATCCCCATATCTTCGGCACCGGGAGGTGTCAACACCTCCATGGCAGGGATATTAAGTTCCTCAGTTTTCAACTCGACAAAACGTTCATCCAACTCCCCCATGCGCAACAACCGGCGCAATTTATCACGAGTGCGGGACAAGCTCTTGCCGCCAGCAGTAACTGTTTCACCGTCAGTGGCATCGTCAATGTTGTCACGCTCACCGGGCAACAGCAGATCAAGTAGCTTTTCCTCTGCACGCTCTTCCGCTTTTATGCGCACCTTCTCAGCTTCCTGGCTACGCACCATAATGATTGCCAGCTCTACCAGGTCGCGCACCATGCTTTCGACATCGCGCCCAACATAGCCAACTTCGGTAAATTTACTCGCTTCAACTTTTATAAAAGGTGCCTGAGCCAGTTTTGCCAAACGGCGAGCTATCTCGGTTTTACCTACACCGGTAGCTCCGATCATAATAATATTTTTCGGTGAGATCTCATCACGCAGCTCAGCTGCCACCTGTTGGCGACGCCATCGGTTACGTAGCGCCACAGCTACAGCGCGCTTAGCGCCGTTCTGACCAATAATATAACGATCTAGCTCGGAAACGATTTCACGTGGAGTAAAGTTGGTCATGATACCTGTCCTGATTTTGGCACTGAAAGAGTTTCCATGCTGATGTGGTCGTTGGTGTAAATACAGATTTCGGATGCAATCTGCAGTGCCTGCTCAGCTATTTTTTCCGCTGGCAAATCACTGTTGCGCACCAGAGCTCGCGCCGCAGCCTGCGCATAACTGCCCCCAGAGCCGATGGCGGCAACTTCATCATCGGTTTCTATTACATCGCCAGCACCTGAAATAACCAGCGTTAGCTCGCAATCGGCAACTATCAACAACGCTTCCAGGCGCCGCAACACCTTATCGGTACGCCACTCTTTAGCCAAAGCTACAGCGGCACGCGCCAATTGACCACGGAATTCCTGCAGTTTGGCTTCAAATTTTTCAAACAAAGTAAAGGCATCGGCAGTGCTACCGGCAAAACCGGCGATAATTTTATCACTATACATGCGACGAATCTTGCGTGCACCATGCTTCATAACTGTGTGGCCCAAAGTAACTTGACCATCTCCAGCCAGCGTTACCTGCCCTTGGCAGCGCACACAGACAATTGTTGTACCTCGAAACATTTTTTATCCTATCGATAAATTATGGGGCTATTCCCATAGTAAAAACTATTTTTATACCACCTGCGACAAGCAGAGGCAAAAAGAAAACAGCCCCCTGCTGGAGGGAGCTGCCATTTTGCCATATTTTTCCTTTTACTTTACCGTCTGCGTAGCATCAACACTGCGGCGGAGTAAAAACAATCAAAAGCTCTACCGGCTGTTCACCACCATTTTTAAGCCCCCAGACAACATCTACAGGTGCCACAATACAGCTGCCACCACTAAAACTGGTTGAATCTTCACCCAACGTACATTCCACTTGCCCCGAAAGTACATATATGGTCGATACCTGTGGAGAACTATGCACAACAATCTCACCATCTGGTTCAATACGCCCTCGATGCATAGATAAATACTGGTTAGTCGCAGCTGTCACCACATCACGCACAAAAAACAATTTGTGCTCCGGGTGCAGATATTCCTCCTGCTCTGCGGTACGAATTATAGTTTGTTTCATGATGTTTACCCCGAAAAGTTACCCTATATGTCTATTTTAACTCCGCCAAAACATTAGCAGCTGCGCCCAACGCCGCATCAAGTTGATCCGGCTTGGAACCTCCCGCCTGAGCCATATCGGGGCGACCACCGCCTCGACCACCAACCAGCTCGGCTAACGGCTTTATAATATCTCCCGCCTTTACCTGACCGGTTAAATCTTTAGTAACCGCCACCAGCAGAGCTACTTTGCCATCGATGACGCTGCCAAGGACAACAACACCACTCTGAAGCTGATCACGTAATTTATCGGCTTGTTCCCGCACCTGCTTACTATCCAGATTATCAATGCGTACAGCCAGCAACTTGATATCACCGACATTCTGCACATTCTCCATCATGCTGGCAGCACGATCCGCCCCTAAACGATCCTGCAATGTTGAGATTTCGCGTTCCAACTCCTTCTGGTGCTCTACCAACCTCTTCAAACGCCCTTCAAGCTGACTGCGATCACTCTTGACCATTGTAGCCAGTTTCTCAATCAGTTGCTCCTGTTTCTGCACCGTTTGCAACGCCTGAACACCAGTTGTTGCTTCTATCCGTCGAACTCCAGCAGCAATTCCCGCTTCCTGAATAATTTTAAACAGGCCAATATTACCGGTGGCTCCAGCATGGGTGCCACCACACAACTCCATACTGAAATCACCCATCTGGACAACACGAACATTGTCGCCATATTTTTCGCCAAACAGAGCCGTAGCACCGCACTCAACAGCGGAATCCTTATCCATCACTTTGGTTTTCACCTCAACGTTCTGGCGGATACGTCGATTCACCTCATCCTCAACTGTTTTTATCTCATCAGCACTCATTGCAGAGAAGTGGATAAAGTCAAAACGGAGGCGATCTGGGGTAACTAGCGAGCCAGCCTGCTTAATATGATCTCCCAGCACATCGGTCAAAACCGCCTGCAAAATATGGGTGGCACTGTGATTACTGGCGCAGGCCATACGCGCCTCTATATCAACATGCAGCTCCACGGCATCACCAACGCTCAAAACCCCCTCGTCAATGGTAGCAACATGAACCAACAACTGCGGCAGGGGCTTTAAAGTATCTGTTATCGTCGCCTTAACTTTATCGGCACTCAATGAACCAATATCGCCACTCTGACCACCGGATTCGCCATAAAACGGAGTGCTGGAGGTAACAATCTCAACACTGTCGCCAGCACTGGCGCTATCCACCACTTCACCATCTTTTATCAGCGCCAAAACAGTGCCATAGTCATCCAGTTTATCATAACCGGTAAATTCGGTATTCACCCCTTGCTCAGCCAGTTTTTTGTAAACAGCGCCGATCCCCTCTTCACCGGAACCTTTCCAGTTTTCACGTGCCTGTTGACGTTGACGCTCCATGCACTGTTCAAACCCAGCCTCGTCAAGGCTAAAAGATTGTCCCTCAACGATATCGGCGGTAAGATCAACAGGAAAACCGAAGGTGTCGTAGAGACGAAAAACGGTTTCTCCGGGAATGATGTTTTCCCCCTGCCGCTTTAATGTGGCAATTTCATCATTAAGGATACGCAGACCATTATCCAAAGTCTGGATAAATCGCTCTTCCTCGTTTTTCACCACTTTTTCCACATACTCACGCCGCTGCTCCAGCTCAGGATAGGCATCCTTCATCAGATCCATAACAAAACGAGCAGTTTTGAACAACACCGGTTCGTTAAAGCCAATCATTTTAGCGTGGCGAGCGGCACGACGCATAATGCGCCGCAACACATAACCGCGACCTTCGTTGCTGGGCAATACTCCATCGGCGATCAAAAAAGCGGTCGCCCGACTATGGTCAGCAATAACCCGCATGGAAACATCAACTTCTTCACTATCACCGTAAGTTTTCCCCGCTAATTGCTCAATGTTGGCGATGATGGCGCGCAGCAGATCGGTATCGTAGTTGCTCTTGACCCCCTGAACCACGGCAGTAATACGTTCTAGCCCCATACCTGTATCGATGGAGGGCTTGGGCAGCGGGGTTAAAGTGCCACTGGCGTCACGCTCATACTGCATGAACACCAGATTCCATAGTTCAAGGAAACGGTCACAGTCACACACGCCCAAAGCACAATCGGGGCCACAGGTCATCTCCTCACCCTGATCTATATGAATTTCACTACACGGGCCGCAGGGGCCGGTATCGCCCATGGCCCAGAAGTTATCCTTCGCTCCCAAGCGTAAAATTCGCTCTTCGCGCACTCCGATCTCATCGCGCCAAATATTAAAGGCTTCGTCATCATCTTCAAACACCGACACCCACAAATCTTCCACCGGCAATTGCATCTCAACGGTCAAAAACTCCCAACCGAAGCGGATAGCATCGCGTTTAAAGTAATCACCGAAGGAAAAATTTCCCAGCATCTCAAAAAAAGTGTGATGACGTGCTGTCCGTCCTACATTCTCAAGATCGTTGTGCTTACCACCGGCGCGCACACACTTCTGTGACGATGTAGCACGTACATAATCGCGGGTTTCTGCGCCTAAAAACAGATCCTTAAACTGATTCATCCCAGCATTAGTAAATAACAAAGTCGGGTCATTGTGGGGCACCAATGAAGATGAGGCGACAGCTTGATGTCCGTGCTTTTCAAAATATTGAATAAATCGAGAACGAATTTCGTTAGCGCTAAGCATGTTAGTCCTTTATCCTGTGTAAATATTGTAAAATCATGGCAAGGTCAAAACCATGCCGCTGTAAATAGTTGATAATACGCTGTTTTTGTTTTTTGTCAAGATTGGTTAAGTCGATATCAGCATAGCGACGCTGCATCACGGCAGCCAGTATCTCATTTTCGTCAAATTCCCGCGAACAGTGCTCAATGACTTTGGCAGCCAAGGAGGCATCTATCCCCTGTTTCTTCAACTCCTGACGCAGACGATAACCAACAGCAGTGCCACGCCGCATCAACCCCGAGGCCAAATCTGTGGCATACTGTTCATCGTTGAGATAACCCAGCTCCAGACAACGGCTCAACGCCTGCTCAATGTCAGCAGTTTCGCAGCCCTTGCGCTGCAGACGCCGGCGCAGATCAGCAACGCTGCGCGCCCGTCCAGTCAACAGGCGCAATGCCAGAGCATAGGTATTTGGTGATTCGGTCACAGCTGGTTTTTGTCTTTCTCTGCCCTGTTTTCGCTACTGAACTGTTCCCACGACAAATCTGAAGATGAGGATATGCCGGAAACCTTGAGTTTAAAGTCATCAGGATTAGAACTCTGGCGCAAAGCCTCTTCATATGTTATCAGGTTATCGCGCATTAGCCCCATTAACGATTGATCAAAAGTCTGCATTCCATAAGTATCGTAACCCTGCTGAATGGTATCGCGCAGCATTTTCGTTTTCTCTTTGTCATCGATTAATTCACGCACCCGCGCTGTTGACACCATAACTTCAACCGCCGGAACCCGCCCTTTGCCATCGGCACATGGTACCAGCCGTTGAGAAATTACCCCTTTAAGGATGGATGACAGTTGCAGCCGAATTTGACGTTGCTGATAGGGTGGAAAAGCACCGACGATACGGTTTATACTCTCTTGAGCATCAACCGTATGCAATGTAGACAACACCAGATGCCCAGTTTCGGCAGCTGTCAACGCAGTTTCAATGGTTTCAAAATCGCGCATCTCGCCGACAAGGATCACGTCTGGATCCTGACGCAACGCCGATTTAAGGGCATTGGCAAAACTGTCGGTGTCTACCCCAACCTCGCGTTGGTTGATAATACTTTTCTTATCCCGATGTAAAAACTCTATCGGATCTTCTATAGTTATAATATGAGCTGTCCTATTGGAGTTGATCGCATCAACCATACTCGCCAACGTAGTAGACTTACCCGAACCGGTTGTACCGGTGACCAGAATTAAACCACGTTGCTCAGTGGTCAATTTTTTAATTATTGCTGGCATCCTGAGTTCATCCAAGGTCTGAACCGTATATGGAATCGCCCGCAGAATCATCGATATTGAACCACGTTGAGTAAACATATTTACCCGGAATCGCCCCATCCCCTGCACTCCGTAGGCAAGGTCGATCTCGTTGGTTCGCTCAAATTTTTCCCGTTGCAGATCGCTCATCATGACATAGGCCATTTTACGAATTATCTCTGGAGACAACCGTTCTGCTTTTGGCAGCGGTCGCAACGAGCCATCGATACGATACACAGGCGGCAACCCAGCTTTAATATGTACATCCGAAGCGTTGGCTTTTATCGCCATACCAAGAATTTCATTCAGTTCCATAGTATCACTCCTGAGTTTCGGCCTCCTCTAGACTCGACAAACCGTACAACTCCAATATCTGTTCCTCTACATTGTTTGCTAACTCTGGGTGATCCTTAAAGTACTGCTTGGCATTTTCCCGACCCTGTCCAATCCGTTCATCACCACAAGAGAACCAGGCACCGCTCTTGTTAACAATATCGTTAGCAACACCAAGATCAACCAGTTCGCCAACTTTTGAAATCCCCTCACCGTACATTATATCGAACTCTGCCTCTTTGAAAGGAGGAGCGGTCTTGTTTTTAACCACCTTAACCCGAGTCCGACTACCGATCACATCCTGCCCTTGCTTAAGGGTGGCTATTTTACGTATATCCATCCGCACCGATGAGTAAAATTTCAGGGCATTACCACCAGTGGTGGTTTCTGGATTGCCAAACATCACCCCTATTTTCATCCGAATCTGGTTGATAAAAATAACGCAGCAATTCGACTTGCTGATGGTTCCAGTCAACTTGCGCAGTGCCTGTGACATCAGACGCGCTTGCAATCCCATATGGGAATCACCCATCTCACCTTCAATTTCGGCGCGCGGCACCAGAGCCGCAACGGAATCGACCACCAGCACATCTATGGCTCCACTGCGCACCAGCACTTCAACAATCTCCAGCGCCTGTTCACCTGTATCCGGCTGAGAGACCAGCAGATCGTCAGCGTTTACTCCAAGTTTACGACCATAGATCATATCCAGTGCATGTTCAGCGTCAACAAAGGCCGCTATCCCCCCCTGACGTTGAGCTTCAGCGATAATATGCAGCGCCAGCGTCGTCTTGCCAGAAGATTCCGGCCCATAGATTTCAATAATCCTTCCACGCGGCACTCCACCTATCCCTAATGCCACATCTAAACCAAGAGAACCTGTGGGAATGGTGGAGATATCGCGCATAACATTATCTTCACCCAAGCGCATGATGCTGCCCTTACCAAACTGTTTTTCAATCTGCCCCATGGCAAGATCAAGTACCTGCTTACGATTATCAGTTGCCATTATGCTAAATTCTCCTGTGTATGGATTTAAATTATCAATAAATATCCTGATAATACCAATCTTCCGCACGCGTGATCTACCTTGTATCCGTCATACCCGCGCAGACGGGTATCCAGAGAGAGACGTTACATGTAACGTCTCTACATGAGCCCCATAGCAAGGTTGCGTCCCTTGCTATAAAAATTTCGTGCCCTTCATGCTAAACAGCGTTTGTTATTTCAACATTTTCTTGCTGTTTTATCCAGCTAATATTTGCCGCAACCAATCAAGAGCAGTATATGCTGTTTTAATCCGTACCTGCTGCCGGTCGCCGCTAAAATGGCATTCTCGCACTTGTGTCCCCTGGGTGTTGGCTAGAGCGATAAAAACTGTGCCGCACGGTTTTTGTGGCGTACCGCCACCGGGTCCAGCTATCCCTGTTACAGCCAGTGCCAGCTCAGTTTTGGCGCGCTGACGTACTCCATTTGCCATTGCCTCAGCACATTCTGCACTCACCGCCCCCTTGCTCATCAGCAATTCATCACTGACTCCGAGCAGGTCATGCTTTGCCGAATTTGCATAACTGACAACTCCGCGCTCCAGATAAGATGAGCTGCCGGGAATATCGGTAAGCATTTTTGCGATCAACCCACCGGTACACGACTCCGCTAGCGCCAGTGTTGTCTCCGCTGCCATCAGTTCACCAGAAACCACCTCGGCCATAGTTTCATTATCGTAAGCCACCACATGAATTCCAAACTGCTCGCGCACTATTTTCTCTGCCTGCTCCAAAGCATTTTCGTCGTCTGCACGTACTTTCAGCTTCACCAGCACCAACGGAAACTCCAAGCGAAAAGAGATTTGTACCTGCCTTGGCAGATTCAGTGTTGCCAATCTCCGTTCAATACTACTTTCTTCAAGACCGAAGACTTTAAACACGCGCTCGGAAACACACACATTCGGGCGGATAAAACGCTGCAAGGTTGGCATCACTTCCCGTTCGAGCATATCATTCATCTCGTGGGGAACGCCGGGCATAAAAAAAGTTGGGCAATTGTCATGGTTGATAATAAATCCAGGAGCCGTTCCACATTGGTTACGCATAACCTTGGCCTTGTGTGGAATCAAGGCTTGCTTTTCATTTCCAGCCGGAAGCGTACGCCCCGCATGGCTGAAATATTCTTCTATCTGAGCCAGGGCAGTATCATTCAAAGCCAAAGTAAGGTGGAAGGCCTGAGCAGCTGCCCGTGCCGTCACATCATCACGGGTTGGGCCGAGGCCACCGCAAACAAGGGCGATAATTTTATTTTCATTCAGATATTGCAAGGTTGAAGCGATCTGCCGAGGGTTGTCGGGCAAGGTTATTGCCTGCCCTACACTATATCCGGCACAGGCTAATTGACGTGCGATATCAGCAGTGTTGGTATCTATCACATCACCGTTAAGAAGTTCGTCCCCAATGGTTACAACTGCAATCTCCATCTTCACCCTCTACCACTTTACTGATTATGATTAAATATCAAAACAAAGGTGGCCACAACTGTATCAATATCCGCAAACAAACGGCGGCATAAACTCCAGCGACCACATCATCCATCACCACCCCAAAACCATTTTTTACCTGCGTATCAAACCACGAAGCTGGCCACACTTTGATAATATCAAAGAAACGGAACAGCAAAAAACCGGCAATGGCTGTAGCCCAACTAAAGGGGAGAAAAGCAACCGCCGTCAGATACCCGATCAATTCATCGATAACAATGCGGCCATCATCGGTAACGGCAAATATTTTACCAGCTTTATCTGCACTCCAGAACGCCAACAGCAATATAATCAACCACCAAGCGCCATAACCTGCTGGGCCAAGAGATGCAAGTAGATAAAATACCGGAATTCCCATCAGAGTACCGAAGGTTCCCGATGCTACCGGTGCATAACCAAGACCGGCATTGGTGGCGAGAAACAGGATTATTTTATTCACAACAACTACCCTTCATATAATTGTTCTGTGCCGAGCAGATATTCCTGCTCAATTTGGCTAGCCAGATTAGTGTACTTAACATCTTGCAACCGTTCATCATAGAGCAATTCACAGCGCACCAGTCGAGGATCGGCCAGCAGCAACCCCTCCGCCGAGCGTTGCTCAAAAGCATCATTTAAGGAGAACTGATTGACAATAGTGATGGGCCCATCAGTGCACGGAATTAGCCGTAACTGCAACATCTGTTTTAGTGCCGTGCTTTCAGCGAGGTGGAGCACTGCGGTTCTTACATGCGAATGTTCACAATAAAATGAAGCTGCCATTTCACCACCTACCACCACCTGATCTTCAAGATTCTGTTCCTTTATCAACAACGGCAAATTGTCAGTATGCCACGGCGAACTAAGTTCACAGCGTTCAAGCTGTAATTTCGGTCGCAGCCGCCCCAAATAGGCGGCTTCCCATAACTGACGTAACGCCGTAGCATGAGCAACACGACGGGTGCCATCAACATCGTCGGCCAACAGATTTTTTTTGTGCAACTCTTTTATTACTGGGCCAACAGCCCCCAACGCCACCTGCGCCTGTTGCGCAATGGTACGGTATGGTTTATCGCATAGCTGCGGATTTTTTAGCAGTTGATAGATAATTTTCGTTCCAGCCACCTGTTGAGTTCGGTTCGGCAGCACCTGAGGGGTTTTCTTCTTGCGCCCACTTATTTCATAAAAAAAAGTTTCATCCTGAATAGAGCCGTTACCGACACCATCCAGATAGTTTATTTTATGCTGGCGCAATTTTGCACCAAGAGTTTCCGGCACATAATAATGCAACAGTAATAGTATGAATAATTTTATTTTCCCGCGCAGTTAATTGCGCCATATCCACCTCGAAAATTTTTATTTTGGCCAGACCATGAAGGGCGCATCATAACGCGGCAGGTTAGCGATGTACATCATATATTAGTGAACAACACAAACTGAATTAAACAAATCAGGGGAGACTGCCCAACGGCTGTCTCCCCTGATATATTCTAACTATCAAACTTATTGCGGCTACATCTGCTACTTTACCGGCACCGCCAGCACATAAGTTGCATCGTTACCGTCTAGAATTCCAGCCACATCGGTAGCAACCATCAACGCCTGATCGTTGGCAACAGTCAAGCCTTGCAATGGGCGCTCCAGCTTGTCTCCTAAAGTTCCCTTCATAATCATTCCGTTACTGTATTTAAACACCGCTAGCCAACTTTTATCGATGGCTGAAGCAACTCCAACGGTACGAATAACATTGGCATCAGCAGCAATTGCGACAAGCTCATTTATGCCGTCACCATCAAGATCAGCAGCAACTGGCGCCACTTCACAACTGGCAGTGGCAACCATGGGATTTTGTGCATCGGGATCAACATCGTAAGTAATAGTTGAAATAGTAGCACCTATCTCTTTACTCGACTTATAAATCTGGTCACTACCAGAGTAGATATACAAGCGTCGATTGCGCACAAAAACAACTTCTGGGGCTCCATCACCAGTTACGTCGGTAATGAGTGAACCGATAACCTGATAAGCGCGAGGGATTTCAACTGGTGCAGTTGAGCTGGTAAAACCATCTCCAGCAAGGGTCAATTCTCTCACCCGTGAACCGTAAAATGTTTCGCGATTAAAGTCCTGACTCAACAACAGTTCCGACTGACCATCGACATCGACATCAAAACCTGTGATGAAATTGCTGTAATCGCGCACAACAGGAATCAACTGGTTGCCATCTAAACGTAACAGATCAGAGCTCACACCACCGTCGCTCCAGATTGTTGGCAACAGAGAATACCTTTATGGCGCCGCCATCAGTGGAAGCTAACAACAGCTTGCCATTTACTTTCTCAAAGTCAGCCATCACCGTAGTTTTATCAAACTGGCCAACCTTATTAAAACGGGGGAACTCCATATTCAGAGCACTGCCTGTGTAACTGCCAACTTGTGTCTGCTGTTGATAAGTTACCGCCCCCTGCACCATAGGCTGAGCAGCAATCATTGGCGTTCCACTATTAACCACTGGCGCGGCAGGCGAAGTACCATATTGAACTGCAGTTTGCGACGATATTGGCATCCCGCTAGCTATTGGTTGTACCCGAGCTGCCTGGGGTCTATCTGCTGCATAGGCACGAATTATCTGCCCCTTGTTATCGCGCACCTGCAAGCCACTATTGCCATTGATGAAAAATAGATCGGCAACTGTCGCACTATCGCTTTGTTGCCACTGCAACGCTGGAACAGCAGTCTTGAGCTGGGCATAGAGAACATCATTACTTTTGGTCTCATCGCGATATACCGCACTTAAATTACTGAAACGCTGTAATTTTGTTCCCGCTTTTATTGCGGCTGCTGCGCCGCTGACCAAGGTCCAGTTAGCGGATGAACAATGGCGTCCCCCTGCTCCACCACCGCCAGCAAATCACCTGCGGTAACTCCCTGGGCAGCATCCAGATCGATAATATATTCATTACCAGTTGGCATAACCACGCAACCATTTACTGCGGCAAAATCCTTCTGCACCGCATCAATAAGCGCCGCACTGGCTGAAAAGCTCACTAATATTAGGGCAATTGTAACAACCAGAGCTATAAATCTACATTTCATCTAATGCTTCCTCCATTT
>NBLX01000030.1 GCA_002084705.1 Desulfobacteraceae bacterium 4572_35.1 | reverse complement strand
TTTTTTCCAGAACAGGTGGTTTTAGATATTCGATAAAAAAGGGAGGGGAAGTGCTCCTCTCCCCCGTAAACAAGAACTTGACCTGGGCGAGACAATTTCCTAGATAAAATCGTGCTGTAACTTTATGCCCAGCATGATCCAGCGACCCGGTGTTGGTGTATCACCGGATTCTATATAATCCTCATCGAACAGATTGTTTGCTTCAATGGTTAGTTCAATCTTTTCGTTTACCTGATAACTGAGCTTGGTGCCAATAATCAAGTTGGTATCTCCAGCCATCCGTTTTTCAAATCGAGCCTTGATAATGTGGCTGATGCTCTGGTGCCAATCAAGGTAAAGGGTGCCTTGCAGTTGGTGGCGCAAACTGTCGAGGATATACTTATACTCTAAATCGTTGCTGTTGGCGTCGTGGTTAAGATAGGTGTAGTTAAGGCTTATCCGGCCAATAAATGGTATCGCTGCCAAGGGTTGTTTTATATCGGCTCCAATCTCAATGCCGGTGGTCGTACACTGCGCTACATTGCGAACTTTCCACGTTTTAGCTCCAGCCGGTCGGGACCAATCGATAAGATCATCGCTGTCCTGTCTGAATACGCTGAGGTTGGCGTTTACCTTCTTTTGCTGCCAGCGCAAACCACTTTCCCATGTCCATGCTTCTTCTGCTTTCAGGTCTGGATCGCCGATATTGCCGATGGTGTAGTACATCTCGGTATAGGTGGGGATGCGAAATGATTTGCCCACCGAAGCAAACCATTGAAGCTGTGGCATTATGGCATAGCTGATTTCGGCGCCGGGCAGCTGTTCCCAGCCCCAGTCTGAGTAGTAAACCGCCGATGTTCCGGCACCAACGGTGAGCGTATCAGTTAGGGCAAGTTTATGGTTGAAAAACAGGCTGCGGCTATGGCGATCATGTTTGCCCATGTTTGAGCTGTCGAGTTCTTCACGTTCTGCAGTGAAACCAAAACTGCTTTGTCCAAATTTGGTTGAGGTGTCACCGGTGAGTTGCGCCGTGTATTTATCGGTATCGCTGTCGTTAGTGCCATAAGCTGAAGTGTAAAGGTCTTCGTGATGCAACCAAGACAATTGCGGTCGCCAGTTGATAACGCCGTGATGAAGGTTGGCGGCGATGTAGCCTACTATGCTCTTGGTGTGTTCTGTCTGATATGGCGCATTAAAGTAAAAACGGCTGGCGCCAAAATCCTTGTCGGTGTAGGAGAGTCCCAGCTCAATTTCCTGCCGACCAATTTCTCCGCGCCCTTGATAACTGGCGTTCTTGAGGTTGAAACCGGTGGGTTCATCATCTTCAAAACCAGATGAATATTGTTGAGATGCCGAGAGGTTGTTGTGCCATTTCCCGGTAGCGAAGTTTGTTTGAAAAGCTGCGCTGGTATAATCAAATTCGCCGATTTTAATTTGTGCCGCGACCGAAGGGATTTGTTGTTTACGGGTGATGATGTTGATAACACCTGCCATGGCGTTGGCACCATAGACACGGGATGCCGGACCTTTGATAATTTCAATGCGTTCGATATTATCCAGGCTTACTGGTACATCCATGTTGTGGTGACCGGTCTGCGGGTTGGCAAGACTGATGCCGTTTAGGAGCACCAGGGTTTGCTCATAACTACCGCCCCGTATGCTAACATCCGATTGAACACCGTGGCTGGCGCGCTGACGGACATCGACACCACCGATGTATTCCAGAAGATCCGCAAAGTTGTCAGCTGGAGCGGCTACAATGTCGGCACGCTCAATTACGGCTACCGACTGGGCGATATTATGCAATTTTTCCGGTAGTCGGTTGGCGGTAACCACCAGCGCATCAAGTTCCACCTCGTTTAAAGTCTCCTCAGCGTGAACGTTACCGACCGTTAGGAAAATGGCGAAAAATAAAACTAATACGCAAGGTGATGCGCAAGGCGAGTTGTCCTTATTCATAGAACCTCCACGATTGTAAACTGGTTATTGCAGTTTGGTTGACGCGTGATCCTAGCTAGCCATCAAATGTTTGTCAACGGTAAATGGTTGATGTTTTTTTTGGTTTACAATGGGGATTAGAGCGCTGCGTGGATAGAGTTAACTGATCATTGTTGTGCCTAGCCATCTATTTCGTTTTTGCGAGGTAAATCAAGAATGAATTGTAACGCATTGATTTTTCATGATAAGATGTAAAGTTGTAAGTCAGGTTGGCTAATGCCATGAGTGGAGGCTGTTTAATGGGTGAACAAAAAAACGATCATGAGTTGTTAGAGATGTTGCATCGGCGCAATGATGAGTTGCAGACTCTGGTGCAAATCGGCAAGACCCTCACCTCTACTCTGGATACTGCAGAGTTGTCCAACCTTATCATTGAAAAGGCTAATCTACTGCTCAAGTCGCGTTCCTGGTCTTTGTTGTTGATGGACGAAGATACCCAGGAATTGGTGTTCGATGTCGTTGTGTCAGAGGTTGCCGAGGATCTAAGAGGTACACGTCTGCCGATTGGACAGGGGATTGCCGGCTGGGTTGCTGAAAATAGAGAACCGGTTTTGGCACCAGATGTTATGTCAGACTGCCGTTTCAGTGGTGCCATGGATCGGTTGGTAGGTTTTGAGACTAGGTCGATTGTCTGTGTGCCAGTACAATTTCAAAATAATCTCATTGGTGTTATGCAACTGGTTAACAGTGTTGATGATTTGGCGTTTAATGAAAACGACTTGGCGTTGTTATCTGCCATTGCTGACTATATTGCTATTGGTATTTCAAATGCGCGTAATTTCAGTAAAGTTCGTGAACTGGTCATAACTGATGACCTGACAGGGCTGTACAATGCGCGATATTTTGATGAACTATTGGACATAGAATTGAGCCGCGCCAAGCGTTTTTCTGTCAGCTTGTCCCTAGTATTTATCGATCTCGACTTTTTTAAGTTAGTCAATGATAATCATGGGCACTTGGTCGGTAGTCGAATGTTGTCGGAGATTGGTCAATTATTTAAGCAGCGTATCCGTAATGTCGATTTTGGTGCGCGCTACGGTGGTGACGAATTCGTGTTGATCTTGCCGCAGACGGATAAAAACGGGGCCTATGAGTTGGTGAGTAATCTGCGCGAGATGGTGAGCTCCTATGTGCTAACCACAGACGAGGGCAAAGAGGTGAGTGTGACCGCCAGTTTTGGTATAGCCAGCTATCCAGAGGATGTAGATAATAAAATTGACTTGATCCGTCTCGCCGACAATTTGATGTACAAAGTGAAAGAAACTACCCGCGACGGCATAATGATGTTGTGATTCAAGCTGGCGATATTACATTGTTTTAGTGTTTACGCTTTCAGTTGATACCGTCAAAAATACCGTATTTTTGTTAATCCATGATGGTGTAATCTTGGTATAAGTTTAAACTGGGTGGCTGCGGCAGGATGCGTGTTCACTGTAAGAATAGTGTGAAGCCGTTTAGGAGTACGATCCCTCTGGTGCCAAGGGCGGTTCATTAAGTTCGAGAAATCCGCCGCTGGAGTATCGAGAGGTTGTCAAGGGGCTTAAGGCGCTTGGTTTTGTGCTTGATGATAAAAAGGCGACTGGTCATGAGCAGTGGCGCAAGGTTGAAATTGGGAGGCTTTATAAGGTGACGCTTTCTAAGCATATTGCCCCTTTTGGGCAGGATATTATCAAATCGATGGCGGCTCAGGCTGGAGTGAGTAAAAAGGTTTTTTATAAGGCGTGTGGTAAGCGATGAATAAAATTAAAAGATAGGATTTTAAGCATAAAAGGCGTTTGAGGGTTTTCCCCTTGAGCGCCTTTTTTATTTTTTGGTTATTTTTGGTTGGCTGCGGCAATCAAACCGCCACAATTTATCACCTGCTGGCGTGACAACTAAATACAACCCCCTCCGCTCATCAGTCAGCTTTTTTGCTTGTCACCCGACTTAGCTTTGCGTACTTTCAACTCGAGTAAACATTGCCCATTCTTTCCGTTGACGGTATTTTTAAAACAAAAATACAAGGATACCGTCAAAGTGGCGGTAATTGCATGTTATATTCCAAAGCCTTAAAACAACAAAAGCCCCTGAAAATTAAGGGCTTTTGTCTGTGTATGTTGTACATGCTATGAGATAATTGGAGCCGTTAACTGGAGTCGAACCAGCGACCTACGCATTACGAGTGCGTTGCTCTACCAACTGAGCTATAACGGCTTGATTTCAAATCGTGTGAGATTTACCGTAAAAGGGCAACAGTGTCAAATATTTTATGCCACAATCCGCTGCTCTCTCTTTAAACTTCGGATTTAGCAAATAGTCAGGATGGATAACCTATGAAAGATAGCCAACTTTACCAAAGTACCATTGATGTGTGGGGAGAACAGGCACAGTATGATCAGACCGCTGAAGAGTGCGCCGAGTTGATAGCGGTTCTTATGCACTATCGGCGTGGGAAAGTTGATGAGCAGCAGGTTATAGATGAATTAGCCGATGTTATTTTGATGACAGGTCAGTTAAAGTGGATGTTTGGTGCCGAGCGCGTTGAAGATGCAGTAAGGCGTAAACGCTGCAAACTTGATGAGTTGATGCAACATGCTGATGCCGGATCTGGCAAGGGTAGTGATTGATGGCTGGTTATACCTTACTGGGGCTGGCTGTGGCTCTGGCCATGGATGCCTTTGCCGTTGCCATGTCAGCCGGAGTGGTGTTGCCACAATTGACGTCGCGTCACCTGTTCCGCCTCAGCTTTCACTTTGGTTTGTTTCAGGGGCTGATGCCGATTATAGGTTGGCTGGTTGGGGTGCGGATGCAGGGGGTCATTGCGACCTATGATCATTGGCTGGCCTTTGTGCTGCTGATGTTTATTGGTGGCCGGATGGTACACGAGGCTATGGCCGATGACAGGGAGGAGCGCCAACGGCGTGACCCAACACGTGGCTGGCTGCTGGTAACGCTATCGATAGCGACCAGTATTGATGCGCTGGTTGTTGGTCTTACGTTGGGGGTGTTGCAGGTCGATGTGTGGTATCCTGCTCTGGTTATCGGGGTTGTAGCTGCAATGTTTACCTTGAGTGGCATGTTTTTGGGGCGGCGTATCGGTGCCATGTGGGGGCAGAGGATGGAGGTGCTCGGTGGAATTATCTTGTGTCTTCTGGCAATCAAGATACTGGCTGAGCATTTAATGAGTTGATTAAGCTGGGAGGATAAACGATGCCAAAGCGTCTAATTTTAATTACCATGTCCGGTCAGGATCGCCCTGGTGTGTTTGCTGCAGTGACCGATTTGATTGCTCAGACTGACGGCGCACGCATTCGCGATATTGAGATGACCGTTACCCATCCCCAGATGGTTCTGACTCTGTTGCTCGATCTTTCCACGGGGGATAGTAGCGAAAAACCCCTGATCAAAGATCTGCTGTTTGCTGCCAAAGAGATGGAATTGCATCTCGATTTTTCTGTAGTGCGTGAGGGTGACTATCGGCGCAAAAGCGCACATAACCGTTATGTGGTAACTATTCTTGGCAGTCATGTGGATGCTGCAGCGCTGGCTCAGGTGTCAAAGGTTCTGGTCAAATGTCATGCCAACATAGAGCGTATATCTAAATTGACCCAAGGGGAGTTGCGTTGTGTTGAACTGCTTATCGGCAGTGATGGTCAGTTGGATATCCGCCTGTTGAAAAGGCAGCTACTGCAACTTGGTGGTAAAAATGTTGACGTGGCGGTACAAAAGGAGAGTTTATATCGCCGAGCCAAGCGGTTGGTGGTTATGGATATGGATTCCACTCTGATTCAGGTTGAGGTGATTGATGAGTTGGCGCGCCTTGCTGGTGTTGGTGAACAGGTGTCAGAGATTACCGAGCGGGCGATGAACGGTGAACTCGATTTTAAACAATCGTTGGCGGCGCGGGTTGCCCTGCTTAAAGGTTTGCGTCAGGAAGCCTTGATGGATATATATCAAAATATCCCCTTCACCAATGGTGCGCGTAACATGGTGCGCATTTTACGCCGTTTGGGTTTTCGTACCGCTGTCATCTCCGGTGGTTTTCAATTTTTTACCGATCGTCTTAAAGAGGATCTAGGGCTCGATTATGCTTACGCCAATCAGTTGGAAATTGTCGATGGCGTAGTAACTGGGCGTACCAGTGGTGTAGTAGTGGATGGTGAGCGCAAGGCGCAGCTGCTAGAGGAGATCGCCGAGCGTGAGGGGATCACTCTTGATCAGGTGATTGCTATTGGTGATGGAGCGAACGACCTGCCCATGCTGGGAAAGGCTGGTCTAGGGATAGCCTTCAATGCGAAGGCGCGGGTGCGTGAACAAGCTGATACACACATCAATCAGCAGGGGCTTGACTCAATCCTTTATCTTCTTGGCTTGTCCGAACGCGAAATGGAGGAGATCGGCGGATGAACCTGCCACAACTGCAACGCGGAAAGCTGGTGCGGCGATACCAGCGTTTTTTAGCTGATATCGAACTGACCGATGGCAGCATAATAACGGTGCACACCCCCAACACCGGTAGTATGCGTCAGTGTGCGGTCGCCGGTTATGCGGTGATGTTCTCTCGCAGTGGTAACGAAAAACGTAAGTATGCCCATACTCTTGAGCTGATAGAAGTTGATGGTGCGTGGGTAGATATCAACACCCACCGCAGCAATAAGGTGGTGGCGGAAGCGCTGCGCCTGGGTAATATTTCAGGGTTGAGAGGTTTCGATATTTATCCTGAACAAACATTGGGGGAGAGTCGCATAGACTTTAAGTTGCAAAAAGGTGATGAGCGGCTGTGGCTGGAGGTAAAAAATGTGACACTCATGGGGAGCCGAGTGTGCGCATCTTTTCCCGATGCGGTTACCGAGCGTGGTAAGCGTCATCTTCAGGAGTTGATGGTGGCGAAACACAACGGTGATCGTGCCGTGATTATGTTTCTTATTCAACGTAGCGCTGCTAAATTGTTTTCACCTGCTGCCGATATTGATCCCGCCTACGCTGAACAGCTGAGTTTAGCCCTTGATGCCGGTGTTGAACCCTACGCCTGTCAAACCGAAACGACTACAGCATATACCAAAATTGTACGGCGATTACCGGTGGTGGTTTAACATGCGTGCCGTCGGTCTTATCACCGAATATAACCCATTTCATAACGGTCACCAGTATCATGTACAGCAGGCACGGCAATGTAGTGGTGCCGATGTTGTTGTTGCCGTGATGAGCGGCCATTTTTTGCAACGGGGGGAACCCGCCTTAGTTGATAAATGGACCCGTGCCAAGATGGCCATTGGTTGTGGTGATGGCTGCGGAGTCGATGTGGTGGTGGAGTTGCCTCTCCCTTATGCTTGTAACAGTGCGCAAAATTTTGCCTCAGGTGCGGTGCAGGTGCTAGATGCTTTCGCACCCCATCTCGACTGTTTGTGTTTTGGCAGTGAAAGTGGTGACCTGACCAAGCTGAAGCAGTTGGCGCAAACCATGACCGAGTATGAATCGGAAGCTGTAGATAGTCAACATTTGCGTTGTGGGCAAACTTTTCCGCAGGCGCGCGCTGCCGCTTTGGCGCAAAGTGGACACGATATATCTCTGCTCGATCAGCCGAATAATATATTGTCGCTGGCGTATCTACGTGCGTTGAAGCAGCAAAAAAGCGATCTGCGCCCTTTGACCATCACCCGTCGTGGAGCAGGTTACCACGATGTGAATGTTGGAATAGGTGATATTGCCAGCGCAACGGCGATTCGCCACCGTTTAGCTGGCGGTAAAGGTGTACAGCCATATATGCCCGCAGCTGCCTATATACTGTTGCAACAGGCGGTAACGCAGCAAATGACGGTAGATATGTCGCGCTGGTTTGCCATGGTGGAGCAGTCTTGTCTGAGTGGAGTAGATTGTGGAAAAAATTGGGGCGCAGATTTCTACCAGATGGAGCCGGGGCTGGCAGAACGGATTTTTCAGGCGGCTTTAGTAGCTGATGATTTCGACGATCTTGTTACTCGAATAAAAGCCCGCCACTTTACCCGAACCCGGGTACAGCGACTATTATGCTATATGGTGCTTGGGCTGCAGGCTGGTGCAGTTGACAATTTTCTTTCCACGCCAATTCCCTATATTCAGTTGTTGGGAACGAGCCAAAAGGGGGAAGCTTTTTTGCGTCAGTGCCGTGCCGATTTTCCTGTGCCGCTGATAAGCAATCTTTCGCGCATCAAGGCTAAACTTAATCGTGCTTATGGTCAGAATTCTGCCATGAGAAAACATGCCGAGGGGATGATTGAGGTGGAGGATCGTGCTACGCGGCTGTATACCCTGTTGTTGCCCGGTTGGCAGGAGAAATCGCGTCAGTGGAATTATTTTCAACAGCCATGCCGGGTGTAGAATGTGGTTCGGTTGTAATGTGAAAACGATGACGTAGGGGCGTATGGCAATACGCCCTTTGTTGCGTTGTACGGGATATTGGTGGTATGCGTGGAATTGACGTATGGCAATACGCCCCTACGGTTGTGGTTTATGCGGGGGGAATGGTAGAAAGTAACAATAATTAAGAACGATCATTTTGATTCAAGTATGAATAACGCCGGAGAATGCAAATATGCAGAGTAATGTTTCTGCTACGCAGCTGAATGCAGCTGTGCTGGCTGATGGCTGTGTGCAATTAGAGTGGGGTGTGGCAAGTGGTAAGATAGCGAAGAGCACCACCTTGTTACAGCAGGAGATTTTTAATGTTTATGATTCTGCGGGCAGCAACTGGCTTCTCTATACAGGTTTTGCTGACACCGCTGTTTCTTTGTCGCCTAGCCTCGATTTCTGGCGACGCTTCAGTGCCATCTTTGTTCATCAACTACGTTTGACCCCCGATCTGGAAACGGTACGTGATCAGGTTCAAATTTCGCCACCAGCAACGCAATTAAGTGAACTGCTGCAGTCGTTACCCGCAATGGCGGGGGGCGAATATGTCAACACCGAGTTGCTCTGTTCACTGTGGTTACAGCTCAATAAAATATTTGTTACGCAAATTGCCGAATTCTCCGGAACTGTTGCCGAATTTATCCAACGCTATTCCCCTGCCAGCCATCTGCTGGGGCGTATCTATTTTCATTTAGTTGAAAATAAAGATGGCGAGCTCCCTTTTGCCTTTTTGGCGACCTATTCAACCAAGATGGGAACGCAGGGGCAATCAAAACATCTTCCCCTTAAATATGCTTTGCAGGAATATCAGGATGACAACGATAAGTTGCTTGACCTGCTGGTAACCGTCCACGCTGCGGCGCGGGATAGTGAGTTGATTGCTGCGCTGCTGGAGAGCAACGAACTGTTTTATCCTCTGGCGTGGAGCAGTGCCCAGGCGTATACCTTTTTACAGGAGGTGCCAAGTTATGAAGAAGCGGGGATTTTGTGTCGCATCCCCGATTGGTGGCAGAGCAAGGGGGCAAAGGTCAGTTTAAGCGCCAGCATTGGCGAGAACGCACCGCCTATGGTGGGGATGGAGGCATTACTTGATTTCACACCGCGTCTTATGGTGGGTGACGAGGAGATCTCTGCCGATGAGGTGCGCCGCTTGTTGGATGAGGTCAGCGGACTGGCTTTTATTAAAAATAAATGGGTAGCTGTAGATCACGATAAATTGGCACAAACTCTGGCTGTGTATGAAGATGCTAAACGGCTAGCCCAGCGTGAGGGACTTACTCTGGCCGAGGCGATGCGTTTGCAACTGCGCCCCGATACCATGTTGGCACATGGTGCTGATGCCGATATTTTGGAGGTGGAAAATGGTCAGTGGCTGCAAACACTACTTGCCCGCATGGATAATCCATCCCTGTTGCCGCCGGTGGATATTGATGACTCCTTCAAAGCCGAGTTGCGACCTTATCAACACGCCGGGGTGCGCTGGCTGTGTGGTCAGCACGGTTTTGGTTTTGGTTGTTGCTTAGCCGATGATATGGGGCTGGGTAAAACAGTTCAAGTGCTCGCATTTTTGAATGTTCTGGCTACCTTAAAGAAAAATGTTCCGAGTAATGGGGCAGATGATGCGCCGTCGCTGCTTATTATCCCGGCATCGCTTATTGCTAACTGGGATCAGGAGATAAAGCGTTTTTGGCCGCAGATGAAGGTTTTTATTGCCCACCCTGCTATGCACAAGGGGCGTAAAGTGGTGGCACCGGATAGTGCTGCCCTTGATGGACTGGATCTTGTTATTACCACCTATGCCTTGGTGCAGCGCTATGAGTGGTTGCTTCAACAGCATTGGCAATATGTGATATTGGACGAAGCGCAGGCGATTAAAAATCCGCGCACCAAACAGACCCTGACGGTGAAAAAGCTTACAGCCGTCAACCGTATCGCCATGACCGGAACTCCGGTGGAAAACCGCTTGAGCGATCTGTGGTCGTTGTTCGATTTTATCAATCCCGGATTGCTCGGATCTCCCAAGGAATTTACCGATTTTACTAAGGGGTTGGCGGAGCATCCCGATGGCTATGGTCGTTTGCGGCGGATGATCTCCCCGTTTATTTTACGCCGCTTAAAGAGTGATAAGTCGATCATCAGCGATCTGCCCGATAAAGTGGAGATGAAGAGCTGGGCGGCGTTAAGTAAAAAGCAGGCGGTAATCTATCAGCAATTGGTAGATAGTATCAACGAGCAGCTGGAAACCAGTGATGGAATTAAGCGCAAAGGGATGATCCTGGCGGCATTAACCAAATTCAAGCAGATATGCAACCATCCCGATCAATACACCGGGGTGGCTGGTGGTTCTGGTAATTATGGCGAAAAAGATAGCGGCAAGTTTGCCCGCTTGCGGGAAATTTGCGCCACCGTTTACGAAAAACGGGAGCGGGTACTTATTTTTACACAATTTAAGGAGATGACCGAACCCTTAGCCCATTTCCTTGAGTCGGTATTTGGTCAGCCTGGTCTTATCATCCATGGCAGCATTGCCGTAGGTAAACGGAAAAAGATTATAGAGCAATTCCAGGGTGATGATTATGTTCCGTTTATGGTGTTATCATTAAAAGCGGGTGGTGTTGGTCTTAACCTCACCAAAGCAAACCATGTGGTTCATTTTGATCGCTGGTGGAATCCGGCGGTGGAAAACCAAGCTACCGACCGTGCTTTCCGTATTGGTCAGCATAAAGCGGTGATGGTGCATAAATTCGTTACCAAAGGAACCATAGAAGAGAAGATTGATATCATGTTAACCAAAAAAGCTGAGTTGTCTGCCGATGTGGTTGCCGCAAGTGGTGAAACATGGCTTACCGAAATGGACAACAGTGAACTTGCCGAGATGTTTACATTGACTAAATAGAGAGATTAAACATGAGATATGGCGAATATCCCCCTTATGTTAGCGTAGCGGAAAAAAGAGCTAAAGCTGAAAAGAAGATCAAGCAGTTGCGCAAAAAGAATCCAAACTTACGCCCGGTAATTATTGAAGGGCGCACTTTGGCGCGTACCTGGTGGGGCAAGTCGTGGAATAAAAATCTGGAACGCTATGCCGATTATGCCAATCGTATCGGGCGTGGTCGTAGCTATGTTCGTCATCTGGCGGTGCTAGATTTGCAGATTGATGCCGGTAAAGTGACAGCGCTGGTACAGGGCTCGCAGAGCAAACCGTACAAGGTGAAGATAGATATCGATAAAATGCCGATCCATAACTGGCAGAAAATAAAGTTAGAATGCCAATCAAAATTGTCGTCGTTGCCCGATCTTTTGGCCGGCAAATTTCCCAAAGATTTGCAGGAGATGCTTATGCTGCAAGGGGAGGGAATTTTCCCGACACCAAAGGAGATATCCTTTGATTGTAATTGCCCTGATTGGGCTGATATGTGCAAGCATATTGCCGCTGTCCTTTATGGCATTGGTGCGCACCTCGATGAAGATCCAGCCCTGTTTTTTACCCTGCGCCAAGTGGATGTGCAAGACCTGATCGGTCAGGCGGTGCACGATAAAACAGCGAGTATCCTCAAGGGTAAAAATGGTGGTGGTAGCAAGGTTATTGCCGATGATAAGCTGGCAGATGTGTTTGGTATAGACATGGATGACTTTAATCTTCCCGCTCCTAAATCTAACCCTAAGTCTAAGCCGGTACAGAAAAAGCCCAACGCTAAAGTGGCGGGGAAAATAAAAAAGAGAAAGGTTGCCACCGTTGTAGCGGCACAAGGTACGGCTATTGCTGTAGTTGCCAAGCATATTGAAGACAATGGCGGTGGTCTCAGCATTGAAGAGTTACGCCAGCTCACCAATTTTTCTGCCAGTAAACTTTATGGCATTTTATTTCGCTTAAAACAGCAGGGTAAGGTCAAGAGTGTGCGGCGCGGAGTTTATTGCCGAGCCTGAATGCAATACCGCCCGTAATCTACCCAGTGCATAATGCGTAGTGCGTAGGATGGGCAAAGGAACGTAGTGACGTGCCCATCAAATGTGATAAATAAACGATGGGCACGCTACTCTTTGCC
>NBLX01000029.1 GCA_002084705.1 Desulfobacteraceae bacterium 4572_35.1 | reverse complement strand
GTATTCAAACTGTCGTTGGTGTTTGCGGTCGCCGCAATGTTGACAAAAAGCTGGCTGGGGTAGATAAAGTATCCTTTGGTTTTGATGGCATCGTCTTTAATTTCCGGAGTGATCACTCCATCATCCAGCTCCGCATAATTGATATTTTCGTCTCCAGCTTCGATATAGCTGGCGAAGTTTTCACTGATAAAGCGATAAAACAGCGTTCCGAGTACATACTGCTTGAAATCCCAGCCGTCCACTGCGCCCCGCACATCGTTGGCAATCTGCCATATCTGGCGCTGTAGTGCCGCACGTTGTTGCTTGCTTGTCATCTATAAACTCCTGATTCTGTTATTCGCTGTTATTCGCTTTTATTCTCGTCATCTTATTTATTGCCTGCATCAGCACCACCAGCTTCAACCCAGGCATCCACTTGATCCTTTTTGAACTTCCACAGGCGTCCCATGCGATGAGCGGGCATGCCATGCTTATCAATCCACTTATAAACGGTGTCCTTGCTGATCCCGAGGTATTTGCATATTTCATCTACTGACAACCAGCGATCATCTATTTCGGCCATGTCTCATACTCCTCTTGGTGACTATTGCATTTTGCTATAACCTCAACAGAGGCAGTTAAAGAGGGCTGCAAATACAGCACTCCACATTAATTAACCCTATAAATACACCAAAAGAAAGCCGGAAGTAAAATGTTCTTTGCCGATTTAAGCCGATTTCGAGGTTTTCATGGCGTAAGATCAGCATGGTCAGCGGTGGTATTTCCAGCTCGCGCCATCCACGCAGGTCATCCAGAGCAGCTTCGATGTATTCCGGTTCCAAGGCATAGAGCACCGCCCGGTGTTTGCGGCTGTAACACAGCGACAGCGGCTTGTTACCTTTAAGGACAGTAACGGTCCCAGGGTCGAGCCGTGAGACCAACACGGCGCTCATTTGGCCGCGACACAGGCGCAGGGCTTTGCGGAAGCCTCTACCGTCGATATTTCCATCGGGAACGAAGCTAGTTGTCAACCTCCGTTCATCTGTTGTCATGTTTTGCGTGTTGTTGACAACAACGATACTCTGTTAGCAACAAAAAAGCGGGATTTTAGCAGATATTATTAGACTGTGCTGGACGCTAGATACAACAAAACCCGCTGTGGGAGCGGGTTTGAAGGGTGTTAATGGACTTGCTCGGATTGTAAATTGGTGGAGGCGGCGGGAATCGAACCCGCGTCCGAAAATTTTTCACTTAAGGCGTCTACATATATAGTCTGTGTTTTAAATTTAACTCGATGTGGCCCCCACAGACAGGCTCTCACAGCAAGCGATTCTATTTAAGTCTTATTGTTGAACCATAGACATGAACAACAACCAGCCTACTAAATTGACGTCGCTAGAAACCCGTAGGCACTGTGACTAGCGACGTAGCAGACTATGCTGCTAGTGCGTACGAAACGTCAGTATCGGCGTTTGTATATAATGGGCTTTTTAACGGAGCCTGCCCACTCCGACATGCAACCTTAGCTTCCAATCCCCGTCGAAACCTTGGCGCCCCCCTTCATTGTGTATTAGTTTATTTTACTGCGTAAACAAGTTTTGTATCTTAACATAAAAAACCATGTTATTCCGTATATTTTTATTGAAACAATTAACGGTTTTCTTTAAATATTTTTTCGATCTCCCGCTTGGCCTGCTTTTGCTTGAGGCTTTCCCGTTTGTCGTGTAATTTTTTTCCGCGTCCGACACCAATCTCCAGCTTGACTAAGCTGTTTTTAAAATAGATTTTTGTCGGCACCAGGGATAACCCCTTCTCATCGACCTTGCGAGTTAATTTAGCAATCTCCACCTTGTGCAACAGTAGTTTACGTACCCGCGTTGGCTCGTGATTGTCGCGGTTCCCCTGTTCATACGGGCTGATATTCATGTTATTAATAAACAGCTCACCATTTTTAATGCGACAAAATGATTCCTTAATGTTTACGTTCCCCAACCGCAACGATTTAACCTCGGTACCTTGCAGCATGATACCGGCTTCATAGACTTCGTCGATATAGTATTCGTGGTAAGCTTTTTTATTGGTGGCGATAATTTTAATGCCCATAAGTCAATCTATCTTAGTAGTACTGATTATTTCAGTTATTTTAGCCAGCGATTTTTGAATTACGGCTGGTCGCCCAAGCCGTAACACTCCAATGCCACCCAGCATAAAAGCTGCGCCTATCAACAGCGACAGTAATACGGCTGGCACACCAACGGGAAGATATGTGGCAATAAAATAACCGACACCCAACCCAATTACAAGCATGATAAACGATGCGATATATAAAAACGACTGTGAATCTGCCATCCCTGCACTGGTTTCAATCTGGATACGTACGATATCGCCAACCCGAGCATGGGGAACATTATCGGCAAATATCTGTTTACCATCTGATACGTTACCGCTACAACACCCCCACGCTGCAGCACATCCAGAGCACGAACCTGTGGAGTTGCACTTGACAATGGCAATACGTTTTTCCCGCAATTCCGTGACAGTTCCCACCTCTTCAAAGCTGTTCTGTTGCTCAAGGAACTGTTTGATATATTTTTTTAGCTGTTCAACAATCATGCTATTGCGTCCGTTACCTCTTTACCATTAATAAATAAATGTGCAACTTCGTTACTACGCTCACTATTGCACAGAAAAGAAAAAATATGATCTAGCTCAGGCATATCGTGTGGTTGTAGCACCTGAAAGGTGGCTGGTGCTCCAATAGATAGTTGCCCCACCCCTTTATTGAAGAGAGAGTTTTTTTCTGTTGTGCCAAACAGAGCTTTTGCTCCACCGGTAGTGCCCATATACAGTAATTGTTCTGGAGAGAGGTCACCATCAAACCAGTTGAGGGCAAACTCCATCTCATCCCATATCGACAAGGAATCATTACTGGCTAGACTATCTGTTGCCAATGCTAAGGGTACTCCGGCACGCAAATAATCTGCCACGGGAGCCACACCTACATTAAGTTTAGCATTTGAGCGTGGGCACAACACCACGCTGCAACCAGCTTCTGCAACTTGCGCTATTTCAGCATGATCTAAATGAACACCATGCACAAGAATTGTTTGTTCGTTCAATCCACCGGCTTCAGCGACACAGCCCAATGGCGATAGTGGCGTCGGTAATGGTAGATGTTGCTGCCAACCAACAAAACTATATAGTTTCTCAGCTATTGCACCGCCACTGGTTGCGAGAAATTCCACCTCGTCAGCTGATTCCGCTAAATGGATAGTTGTGCGCAGATGTTTACAACTGCTGTAACGATAACATTGCTTGAGCAATTCGTCGCTAATGGTGTATGGAGCATGGGGGGCAACGCCCCACATCTTATCGGACCAAGCGCCTACACAATTATCCAGATTGTACAGTTGCTTGTTTACCCGTTCTGGATCTTGTCCAAGAATTTCGATAAAATTGCAACCGGGCAACTTGGCGGCACTCTCTGGTGCCAGTTCTGGAACCGATAAAATGTCACCAAAATAAGCTGTTCCGGTGGCAAACCCCTCCCGCAAACCAGCATTCCATGATTGGCTATATTGTTCCAGCTTTAATTTTAAAGAAATTTTTATCCGTATTAGATGCAATATCCACTCAACAAAGCTTGAGTACTGATCTATAGACACCTCGACCGCTTGTTTCTCCCACTCTTTATAATGGCTTAATTCAAGATGGGTATGAGCATTGACAAAACCAGGCAGAATAATCGCATCGCCAAAATCGTGCTGACAACATTTAGAATAGCGTATTTCAAGATCTATGGCAGATCCGATATCTATGATCTTACCATCACTTACAGCAATAGCCGCACCTTCCAAAGGGGCAGTTGATACCGGCACAATGTAGCGGCCACTATATAACTTCACCATCCCCCTATAGCTCTCGCAGAACGTAGTGATTATCAATTAGGCGAGTTAAACCAAAGCGTACCGCTAACAATATCACCGAGTGCTCATCCACACAGGCAACATCTTTTAACGTTTGATCGTGACATATCTGGATGTAATCAACAACAGCATCTGGTTCTTGAGCGATGCGTTGCTTTGCCATTGTGATTAAAACAGAAGCACATTTTTCCCCCGCCTGAGCGCGAGCAATTACCTTACGAATAGAATCAACCAGAGACAATCCCTGCTGACGCAAATTAGCAGTAAGATAGGTGTTACGCGAACTCATGGCAAGACCGTCTTTTTCGCGCACAATAGGCATACCGATCACATCAACAGTCATATTTAAATCGTTGACCATTTTTTTTATCACGGCCAATTGTTGAAAATCCTTCATGCCAAAAAACGCTTTATGTGGCTGAACAATATTAAACAACTTTGAAACCACCGTGGTAACACCATCAAAGTGACCTGGTCTGCTGGCACCACACAGGTTCTCGGTTAATTTAGCGACATGAACGTTAGTATCGCAGCCATCTGGATACATCTGCTCTGGCGTAGGTGCAAAGATTACATCAACACCAGCGCTTGCCGCCAATTTGGAATCACGGCTCAAATCACGGGGATAACTGTCAAAATCTTCTCCCTGGCCAAACTGAGTTGGATTCACAAAGATCGACAGCACCAGAAGATCGCAACACTTTCGTCCCTCCTCCATCAGGGAAAAGTGCCCTTGATGGAGATAACCCATGGTTGGCACAAAGCCGATGATTTTCCCTTGTTGTCGCGCAGCTAAAACAAATTCTTGCATTTGAGAAACTGAAGTGATTGTTTCCATGTTTTTCCCTGATTATACTTTGTTTTTAATGGAAGCTATGATCATCGGTTGGAAATTTTTCTGAACGAACTTCCTCAATATAGTTTTTTATCCCCTCACGAATTACTGGCGCTAAGTCGGCGTATACTTTAACGAATTTAGGGGAATATTTTTCACATAAACCCAAGATGTCATGAATTACCAGCACCTGTCCTGAGCAATTAACTCCAGCACCAATGCCAATGGTCGGAATTGAAATAGCTTCGGTTATCTGCTGAGCCAAGTCCGCCGGTATCCCCTCTAAAACCAGAGCAAATGCTCCAGCCTGCTCCACCGCCTTGGCATCAGCAAGTAGTTGCTGTGCCTGTTCGTCACGTCGCCCCTGTACTTTGTACCCTCCCATACGGTGGATAGACTGAGGGGTTAAACCTATGTGGCCGACAACGGGGATATCCATGTTAACAATGGCCTTTATTGTATTGACCATGTTAACCCCACCTTCAAGTTTTACCGCATGGGCACCAGCCTCCTTAATCAGGCGTCCGGCATTAACACAGGCATCTCGTAGATCTATTTGGTAAGACAAGAACGGCATATCTGCGACAATAAACGCCGACTCGCTTCCACGTGCTACCGCCTTGGTGTGATAAACAATTTCATCCATAGTTACCGGCAAAGTATTGTCATAACCAGCGACAACACAACCCACGGAATCGCCGACAAGTATTATATCTATCCCCTCCTGATCCATCAAACGGGCAAATGGATAGTCATAGGCTGTCAACATGGTGATCTTATCGCCGTTGGCGTACATATTCTGAATATCAAGGACGGTTTTCTGTTTTTTCATGGTACAACCTTATCTGTTGATTTGAACAAGGTGAAAAAAGAAAAGCCTTGCAATTTCCGTAACTGCAAGGACAGCCTCAGCAATTTAAACCAATTTAGCGCCACCTTGCAAGATTATAGTTCTTGCAAGGTGGCATTGTTGTCAGCACATATTGTTTAGTTGCTCCAGAACCACAACATACGGATGAAAGTTTACCGTTGATTGTTCGTGTATCTGTTCCGACAACAATTTGTAGCGTTGATAATTTTGCCGTTGTGCCGCCAAAAGAGCATCTAGATTACCATTGTATTGTTGCAATACGACATGGGCTAAATTGAATAAAACATGATTAAAACGTATATTAAGAAGATGTTGCGTCATACGATCCCAGCGATCTCTTAACACAACTTGATTTGCCAAATTCATCATGGCATCAATGGCAAATTTGGTTTTTATTTCATTGTAGGTTATGGCTACAGCATGTAAATCACCGTTTAATTCCTCTACTAAAGTTACCAATGCCAGCAAGTTCTCCAAGGCATCCAGCGAAGCCAAACGTGATGCAGTCTCTGGCGATAACCCATAATTGACAAGTTTTTCCTCCTGCTTCTGGCAATTTCCCCAACTTTCGGCATCCAGTACACTGCTTAATAGTTTAGTGAAATCAATCAGGTATTGTTGCAAAGTATCTACTCTGCTTGATTCCAGCATACTGACATTGTGACTAAAAGCCCAATCACACATGGATACAATAGTGTTTTCAATAGCTAAAAGAAGCTGATATTGAACGGAACTATCAATTTTATTGTCAAGAGCATATACCTGTTGGCGCAACTCATCAGCACCTATTATCTTGGAGAAGTGGCAGTGAGCTACCGCCGCCTGTGGCCAGGAGATATCATATAAGCGTGCCAATCGATAACAAAAAGATGAGCCAGCGCAATCAACAACATTATTGGTTACCATGGTGGCAATTATTTCACGCCGGAGCGGATGTTCTTTTAGTTGCTGTTCAAATTGTTGCTGAATTGGTTGTGGGAAATAACTGGACAGAGTGTTTCCATCGCTATAGGTGTCAACAAAATCAGGATCGTCTAATATGTTTTGATAGAGATACATTTTACTGTATGCCATCAAAATAGACAACTCAGGTCGTGTATATCCCTGTTTACGCGCCATAATCTCTTTATTTGAAGGTAACATTTCACTCTGGCGATTTAACAAACCTACGGCAACTAGTCGTGCAGAGAGATCGGCAAACAACTCACGCCCCTGTAAATTGCGCAAAGTATCTAAACTCAAGCTTAAACTCTGAGCATAATTATTGTGTAGTACTGACTCGCTTACATGATCAGTTACTGCAGCGAGCAATTGATCTCGTTGATCTATATCAGCAACAGTTTTGTCCTCTATGAGGTGTTGCATGAATATCTTTAGGTTAACTTCATGGTCAGAGCAATCAACACCCGCAGAATTGTCAATGGCATCGGTATTAATGCGTCCCCCACTGAGTGCGTATTCAACGCGAGCAAGTTGAGTCATACCAAGGTTGCCACCCTCACCTACCACCTTGGCGCGTATTTGATTGCCGTTAATGCGAACAGAATCGTTGGCACGATCACCAGCATCTTCATTCTTTTGACTTGAAGCTTTAACGTAGGTTCCGATACCGCCGTTCCAAAGCAGATCAACATCAGCTTTTAATAACAGCTGAATTAAACTGTCTGGATCTAATTTTTCATGGCGCACTCCCAGCCATTGCTGAACTTGTTTAGATAGTAAAATTTCCTTGGCATCCCTTGGAAAAACACCACCGCCTTCTGAAATTAATGAAGTATCAAAATCACTCCACGATGAACGCGGCAAATTAAATAAGCGTTTACGTTCAGTAAATGTTGTGGCTGGATTTGGATCGGGATCAAGAAAAATATGCAGGTGATTAAAAGCGGCCTTTAAGCATATTTGTTCAGAAAGTAACATCCCATTACCAAAAACGTCACCACTCATGTCACCGATACCAATAACACTGAATGGTTGTTCTTGAATATCAATTCCCATCTCACGGAAATGTCGCTGAACGCACACCCAAGCTCCTCGCGCAGTTATACCCAGCTCTTTATGGTCGTAACCACGAGATCCGCCACTGGCAAAACCATCACCTAGCCAGAAGTTATACTCATTACTTACACCGTTAGCTGTATCAGGCAGATGAGCTGTGCCTTTGTCGGCAGCTACAACAAGATATGGATCATCTTCATCATAACGGATAATATCTAGAGCGGGAACTATTCTGCCGGCAATGCGGTTGTCAGTTAGATCAAGCAGACCACGCATCAATGTCTGATACGCCCGTTTAGATAGCGCCATCCCCTCTTCTCGCTCAGCGTACGGAGTCTTAACTATAAAACCACCCTTAGAGCCAACCGGAACAATTAAGGCATTCTTGGTCATCTGGGTTTTCATCAACCCAAGAATTTCGGTGCGGAAATCATCGGGGCGATCAGACCAGCGGATCCCACCGCGCGCAACCATCCCACCGCGCAGGTGGATACCCTCCATCTTAGAGTTGTGAACATACACCTCGTAGAGAGGTCGTGGTACCGGCATTTCATTAATGCCGATAGCACTTACTTTAAAAGAGAAAAAGTAATCATCCATCTCTTTACGTTTATAAAAATTAGTGCGTACTGTGGAATCTATGAGATTGAAAAAGGTTCGTAAAATTTTATCTTCGCTGGAGTTGTTCACATCCTGCAAGGCATCTATCAACTCCATGCGTGCGGGAAACAACGCCTGTTCCTCGCGGGTCATCATATCGTTCCAGCGCTCATCTATTTTGAAACGCGCTTCAAAATAGCGATATAATGCCACGGTCGATCTGGGGTTATTAGCTAGGGCAAAGGCAACGGTTTTTTTAGTAAAAGAGGAGCCAAGTTGAAAATAATAGTTACGGTATCCCCTAAAAATATCTATTTGTTGCCAATCTAAATCGGTTGAAACCAGCAATTGGTTAAGGTAATCGTTTTCAGCCAACCCCTTGCGCAGCGCCGTCAAAGCATCCAGCAATCTAGGTTTAACCTGCAATAAACTTTCACTGCCGGGTAATTTATTTAGAACGCCGAAACTTTTAATAAACAGTTCCATATTATCTACGTTAATGGAAAAATCAATTTCATCAATAATGGTCAAGTCCAAATTTACCAGTATCGGCATTAATTCATTCAAATAACTCTGTTCGGTACTGTAAAATTGAAGGCGACACGCTGTATTTGTGCCGGTTACCGGCCCCCACAATTCAACCTGTTCCTCCCCAGAGGAGCGCAGGGTTTCCAATTTTTCAATATCACGGATACAAAAGCGCGGGTTAATCGTTGTACGATAATTCTGACAAAAAGCATGTGCGTAGCGATGCCATAACTCTTGACCATATTCTGCACCGTGCTCGCGTACCAATAATAGACGTAATTTTTGTTTCCAACTTTGCATTAAAGTTGTCAGCGTTGAATTTAAGGCATCAATGTCGGTTATATTGATATTGCCACTTCTGCTGATATTGATTTGTAAAATATAGTGATCACAACCAAACAGCAAAATTCTGGATATTAAACTGTCGGCCTTAAAGTAACGGTTGAGGTAATTCTCTATTTTGGCAAAATCAGCACTTGGGCTAAGATTTCGAGGAATAATCGCCAACAACGATACACTGCTCAATTCATTTTCCAACGGAACTATTCTCACGCTGGCGTGATTGAAAAATAAAAGTGATTTTATAATCTCATCCAGTTGATCACTGGCAAGAAAAAACAGATCTGTTTTTGGAAAAGTCGCTAGCAATTCCTTAACTTTACGAAAGTTATATGAACATTCAGCGATATTAAGTCTGGCCAAAGCTTGGCTGATTTTATCTCTTAATACTGGAATATTAAAAGCTGACTCACGGCGAACATTTGTTTGATATAAACCAAAAACAACATGTTCAACAAATTGTTGCGCTTTATTGTTGCTGACATCCTGTTGTAGATAAATAGCAACATAGGTTTCATCCCGCCAAATTTTACAACTAAGATCAGTTTTTTTAACCACAATTCTAGCACAACGCGGGAGACAGGAGCGTAACTCCTGATTACGCAGCTCTACGTCAGCGATGATGTCTCTATCATCAATTTGCAAACCCATTGATTCAGCGTCAATTAATTGAGCATCAACCCGATCTTTTTCTCTGTTAATGCTCAACTTGCGATAACTCAAGGGGGTAAAGTTGTCGTCCAACAACCATTGCCAGAAATGACAGTGCCCAGCCTCTTCAGCCAGCGGTTGTAAATGCTCCATCTTTTGATATAAATTTTTACTGTCTTTTTCTAGATGTATTACCTCAAGCAATAGCTGTGCAATTGAATCAAGATGGCGTTTGCCACAAGAACCGGTTTCAACCTGTACAATCATGACTGATTCATCGGCACTATTTTTTTCTGCATCATTGATACTGACAATCTCGGTGCCATCTCTTTGTACCATCAGACATAGATGCGCAATTACGCTCCAATCTATATGCTCCCTTTTGAGAAACAACAATAAAGAATCAAAAAGGTACGGAGCATCCCCACAATTACACACCAGATAGCTGCAATCAACGTCCGGCAGATCAATACATTGCGTGACTATTTCCCCTTGACGTTGATCTATAACATCATAAAGTTGAACAACGAATTCAGCCAGGGCATCAATTTCGAAGTTCAGTAAATTTTCCGGAACTGCGTGCTTTGACAACACATCGACCAGAGATAAAACTGGAGGAATTTTCCTGTAGGGCATACGGGAGTTAAGAGGTGTACTAAGTTGTGTCAAATTGTAGCGAAAAGTCTGAACAGCATTGTGTATATTTGAATCCGCCATGTTTTACAGCTCCCTGAAATAAAATACGAAGAGAAGAATATGAACCTGTCAGATAAATTGTTCTACTGGATTTTAAATGAGTGCTTGTCTTTTGGCAATAGAAGTCTAATTTAGGGATACAATAAATTAGATAAAAAAACTCCCCTGGCTTTAGTCAAACAGCAAGGGGAGTTATATTACTTTTAGATTTAATGTGGAATTTTCAGTATGTTGCTCTTTGAGATGGCAGCTAAATTTGATTCAATGGTGAAACTGCAATCCGTCATATTGTTAAAATTTATCAAATTCATCATCAAGAGCAAGTTGTGTGTTTCCCCACGTTGCAGTACTGGAAGACACAACAGTTTGCGATGATGACACACTGTTGGAGATATGCCCATTTCTCAAAACAAACCGTGCCAGCATCTGGCGCAGTTGATCGGCTTGACTAGACAACTCTTCAGCTGCGGCTGCACCCTCTTCAGCGCTGGCGGTATTTTGTTGAGTTACCTGATCAATTTGTCCCAAGCCGATAGTTACCTGTTGAATCCCCTGAGATTGTTCATGACTTGAAGCTTCTATCTCACTGACCAATTCCGCAACTTTTACTATACTCTCTTCGATTTCATTAAAACTGGCGGAGGTTTTATTGGCAATAGTAACCCCATTCTCAGCTTTTTTAACTGAACCTTCAATAAGTTCAGCGGTTTCACTTGCAGCCTTTGCGCTACGCGCGGCCAGATTACGTACCTCTTCGGCGACAACAGCAAACCCTTTACCGTGCTGACCGGCGCGTGCTGCCTCAACTGCTGCGTTAAGAGCCAACAGATTTGTTTGAAACGCTATTTCATCAATAACTTTAATTATCTTGGCAATATCTTGCCCCGATGAACTGATATCATCCATAGCTATAATCATTTCATGCATATTGCCCGTGCCGGCATGTACTGCTGTTCGTGATTGTTCAGCCAAACGAGTGGCTTGTGTTGCACCTTCGGCGTTGCTTTTGATCTGATCTGTCAATTCATTCATGGAAGCAGCAATCTCCTCAAGAGAACTGGCTGATTCTGTTGCTCCCTGTGATAGCGATTGGCTAGAATCTGAAACTTCGGTAGAACCCGCAGCTATTTGTTCGCCAGCCATTTGCACCTGAGACATTATATCATTAAGATCATCGCCTAATCTTTTAAGTGTCCCGCGCACCTCATCATCACTACCTTTAGGGACAACATCAAAAGCTAAATTACCCTGAGCAAGTTTATTCAGACTAGCTACTACATCGTGCTGTAAACTGTCGGCAAAGCTATCTAAGGTGTTGGCCATTTGACCAATTTCATCTTGCTGATCCATATTCATACGCTGCGCTAAGCGACCATTTTCCATATTGTTAAGCATGGTTACCACTTTACTTAACGGAACTGAGATACCCCGCGATACAAAAATCGTGATAAACAGTGATAGCAATATAACAATTACGCACACAACCAGTATGGTATAAAAAGTTTTATTTACCAATGCTTGGATATCGTCCAGATATAACCCCGCACCAACAATCCAATTCCAATCTGATTGGAATTTTACGTAAGAGATTTTATCTACCGGTTTATCAAAGCCAGGTTTAGCCCATTGATAATTAACATAGCCGCCACCAGCCCTTTTAGCTATATTTGCCATCTCAACAAACAATTTTTTGCCGTTTGGATCGGTAAGGCTACTGAGATTTTTACCGTTTAACGCTGGCTTTGTCGGATGCATCACCATGGCCGGTGCTGTATCCTGAATCCAATAATAATTTTTGCCAGCAAAACGGGTATGACGTACCGCATCTTTGGCGGCTGCCTGTGCTTGCTGAGTAGTCATCTGGCCACTTTTGCTTAAATTGGCGAAATGATCAATTACCCCCCATACCCCCTCGACAGTGTGCTGAATCTCAGCTTTTTTGGCACCATACAAACTATCTTTAAGTTTTAAGTACACAAAACCAATAGTCAAACTAAACGCAATTATGATGAAAAAACTCAGTAAGAAAATTTTGTAAGATACTTTTAGATTTTTCATATAGATCCTTTCTTTTG
>NBLX01000028.1 GCA_002084705.1 Desulfobacteraceae bacterium 4572_35.1 | reverse complement strand
TCAAATAAAAGATATTTAAAAAACACTTTATCCTTGCCTCTGTGTTGGTGTAATATAATCATATTGTACAATTTTCTGAGAACTAGTGACCTGTCTTTGATTGTTCCTGTTAGTTTGACAATGTGGGGGGAAGATGAAGTGTCCAAGGTGTAAAGGAAAGATGTATTTAGAAAAATATTTTGATTATGTTCGTTCTTTTGATGCTTGGAAATGCAGCCGATGTGGCGAAATTATTGATCCGACTATTGCTTCAAATCGGGCACGCAACCGTAAGCACCATGTTGGTTGATCTTTGTTTTGTGTATTTAAATATGATGTTCTGTGGTGTTGGCTAAGTCGGTTGTCGGATTAATTTTTAATCAATGTGGTGGTGTGTTTGCTATGAGTTTGTTATTATTACAGTGATGTTAAAAATTTACAGTGTGATTAGTTGCGCTATTATTTATTTGTATTGTTACAATGGGTTACGGCTCTTGTAATGGTCATTGTGAGTGCTAGATGCCTAATGTTTTTATAGGTCGACAACCAATTTTTGATAAAAATATGCGAGTATACGCCTATGAATTGCTCTATCGGCACGGTTTTGTGGATCATGCTGTAATTGCTGACGTTGATGCAGCAAGTTCGGAGGTTGTTGTAAATTCGCTGGTGGAAGTAGGTTTAGATCGCTTGGTGGGGGCAAAAAAAGCATTTTGTAATTTTACCCGTGATTTTCTTCTTAAGGGATCCCATCTTCCATTTGGTACCAATCAACTGGTGGTAGAAGTATTGGAAACTGTTTCTCCGGAACCGGAGGTTCTTGAAGCGATCCGTAGCTTGTCTGGTCGTGGTCATTTAATTGCTCTCGACGATTTTGTGGTTACCGATGAATTGGTTTCTTTGGTAGAATTGGCCGACATTGTCAAAATAGATGTCTTGGAGTTGTCGCGAGATGAAGTTATCACTCAAGTTAAGCGGCTGCGTCAGATTAAAAAAGTTCAGTTGTTGGCTGAGAAGGTGGAAACTAATGAAGAGTATGTGTTTTGCCGTGAGCTCGGTTTTGATCTGTTTCAGGGTTATTTTTTTAGTAAACCACAGGTAGTTCAAGGTCGGAAAATCTCCCCTAGCCGCTTGGTTATGTTGCGTTTGATGTCAGAATTGCAACGGGTAAATATAGACTTGGATAAACTCGAAGAGATTATTCAGACAGATGTGAATCTCAGTGTAAAATTGTTGCGCCAGATTAATTCCAGTTTTTATAGCCTTATTTCTGAAGTGAAATCGATCCGTCAGGCGATAATATATCTTGGATTGCAACATATTCGTAACTGGGCCTGTATCGTTTCCATGGGTAGTGTGAATGAAAAACCGCAGGAGTTGATGTCTATGGCATTGTTGCGCGCTAAGATGTGTGAAATTCTTGCCAACAGTGATGACAGTGAGCAGCAGGGAATGTATTTTACCGTTGGTTTGTTTTCCATGCTGGACAGTTTTTTTGATTTACCTATGCAGGAAGTTCTTGCTAGCCTTCCCTTGACTGAAGAGGTGAATGGGGCGTTGTTGCAACGTGAAGGTCGGCTTGGTTCGGTATTGCTGTGTGTTGAGGCATATGAGCGGGCAAATTGGGATGAAGTTGACAGCTATGATTTTGAGCATGTGCGTATAAGGGATGCGTATCTTGAGGCGCTAGACTGGTCAACATCTGCGCTGGATAGTTTGAGTTAGGTCGTTTGCTATGGAGTTTCTGGCGCCCGCTAAGGTTAATTTGTGCCTTCATGTCGAAGGTAAGCGTGAAGATGGCTATCACGAATTGTGCATGCTTATGCAGAAGATTGAATTGTATGATGAACTAGATATTAGTGTTGCCGAGAAAAGTGGTGTTTCGTTTCGCTGTTCTAATGTAGATTTGGGAGCGGCCAAGAATAATTTAGTGGTGCGTGCGGCCCAAGCGTTGTTGTGCTATGATCCGCATGGGCGTGGTCTTGATATCGTTTTACACAAAAACATTCCTGTGGCTGCTGGTTTAGGCGGGGGTTCATCGGATGCGGCAACTACTCTGATAGCTGTGAATGAGTTGCTGCAACTGAAACTTGACAGTACGATCCTCGCAGAAGAGGCGTTGGCTCTTGGTGCCGATGTCCCCTTTTTTTTATATAATTCATGTGCATGGGCTCGTGGTGTTGGTGAGCAGTTACGATCTGCTATTGTGCGACCACCGTTCTGGTTGCTGTTGATCAACCCTGGCGTTGGAGTCTCTACACGGCAGGTATATGATGCATTGAAAAGTGAAAATTATTCAACTTGTGATGCTGAACACGTTATTGATAGTGCTGAGCAATTGGTGGCATTACTGCACAACGATTTGGAAACAGCGGCGGTTGCTTTGTGCCCACCAATTGATGAATTGAAAAAAAAGATTATGGAGCAAGGGGCAGTTGGGACGCTGATGTCAGGCAGTGGTGCTACTGTTTTTGGGCTTTTTTTTACTAGGCGGGCAGCATTGGATGCACAGGAGAAATTGTGTCTGGATGCTGGTAGCTGGAGTCGAGTCGTGTCTCCAGTTTAATTTGTGGTTATTTGGGCCTGGATGAATTTTTTTATTTACACCTTTGTGTGTTTGTTGTATAACCCCTCCACGAAAAGCGCAGAGAGATTTTCGATTTAAGAGAGTTTTGCTGCGAGAAGAAGTTAGTACCTTATGATGGGGCGTCGCCAAGCGGTAAGGCACCGGATTTTGATTCCGGCATTCCCAGGTTCGAACCCTGGCGCCCCAGCCACTTTAAAAAACCTCTAACGATGGCAGTTTGATCGGTTAACGGTCATGCGTTGAGAGGTTTTTCTTGTTTGTGTTGTCTTGCTGTTTTGACGAAGCTCATGGCGACATGCTATCTGCTTAGCAATAATCAGGATCATATCGTGAATAAAATCAAGATTTTTGCCGGAAACTCCAGTCCAATTGTAGCTCGAAAAATATGTGACCATCTGTCTGTTCCTCTCGGTAGTGCAAACGTGAAAAACTTTTCCGATGGCGAAATAATGGTTGAAATCGGAGAAAACGTGCGTGGCTGTGATGTATATGTTGTGCAGTCCACCAGTGCTCCTACAAATAACAACCTAATGGAGCTGTTGATTATGGCAGACGCGCTTAAACGGGCATCTGCATCAAGCATTACGGCGGTAGTGCCATACTTCGGCTATGCGCGGCAAGATCGTAAGGTTGCGCCGCGGACTCCGATTACCAGTAAGTTGGTTGCTGATTTAATCTCAACTGCTGGTATCGACCGTTTGCTGACGATGGATCTGCATGCTGGTCAAATACAGGGTTTCTTTAATATTCCTGTAGATCATTTGTATGCTGCCCCGGTGTTGTTGGAAGATCTTCAGGGTCGATTCAGCGAGCGAGTTGTTATTGTTTCTCCCGATGCTGGTGGCACAGAGCGAGCCCGTGCATTTGCTAAGCGGATGGATGCTGGATTGGCTATTATTGATAAACGGCGCAGTGGGCCTAATGTCTCTGAGGTGATGCATATTATTGGTGAAGTGAAGGGGCAAACGTGCATCATTGTTGACGATATGATTGATACTGCAGGAACGTTGTGTCATGCTGCTGCGGCATTGCAGGAGCAGGGAGCTGCCCAGGTTTATGCTTATGCTAGCCACGCGGTTTTATCTGGACCGGCACTGGAGCGAATTGAATCAAGTTGTCTTCAGGAGGTTGTGGTATCTGATTCAATAAATTGCGGCGAAAAAATTAAGGAGTGTGCGAAGTTGCGTTCTCTGTCGGTGGCAAATCTTTTGGCTGAGGCAATCAGGCGTATTCACTCAGACGAATCAGTTAGTTCTTTGTTTGTTTAACATTTCAAAGCGTGCCTTATTTGATTACGTGCACGCTGTAAAATACTGGAGGAAGTAAACCATGGCACAATTAGAATTAAATGTTGCCCTGCGAGAGCGGGTTGGTAAGGGTGGAGCACGTAGTGCTCGTCGTGATGGTCTGGTTCCGGGCATTGTATATGGCCCACACATTGAACCATGTACTATTAATGTAAAACCTAAAGAATTGAAGGCTGCAATCAGTGGTGAAGCTGGTTGGAATACTTTGCTGACTCTGGTTGGTGACGGTCCATTTAGTGGATTGCAGGCCATTGTAAAAGATATGCAAATTGATGCAATTCGGCGCAACGTAACTCATGTGGATTTGCAGGCTGTTGATACTACAAAACTTGCATCATTTATGGTGCCAGTGCTTCCTGTAGGTAAGTCTGTTGGTGAAAAAGAGGGTGGTAACCTGGAGGTTATCCGTAAGGAACTTGAAGTTATCTGCCTGCCAACTGCTGTGCCGAGCGCAATAGAAATTAACGTTGAAACCTTAGCTATTGGTGATGTAGTTCACATTGATGATGTTGTTGTGCCTGAAGGTGTTGAGTTGCCTCATGATGTTAACTTTACCGTTATGACAGTCGTTGGTTACAAAGGAAGTGATGACGACGAAGAGGAAGAAGTTGAAGAGGAAGTGGCTGCTGAAGCTGCAGAATAAATTTGTACTTGATTGCGGGTCTTGGTAATCCTGGCGAGCGTTACGCAAAAACTCGACATAATGTTGGCTTTATGGTGGTCGACGAATTGGCTCGACGCTGTGGCGTAGCTCTGAAAAAAAAGGGTTATCAGGCAAAATATGGTGTTGGGCGTTGCGCGGGGGAAGAGATAATCCTGCTGCAACCGCAAACCTTTATGAATTTAAGCGGTGCCAGTGTGGCATCAGCTACAAAATCCCTCGGAGTAACGCCGGGGGATTTAGTCGTGGTGCACGATGAGATTGATCTTCCCTTTGGAATTGTTCGCGTCAAGGTGGGGGGAGGGCATGGCGGCCACAATGGTTTGCGCCATATAAACTCATCTGTTGGCGATAGTTCATATGTGCGCCTGCGCATAGGTGTGGGACGACCAGACCACGGTGGTGATGTCGCCGACTATGTTCTGCGTCCGTTTCGCGCAGAAGAAAAAAAAGATCTTGATGATGTGCTCGAGTACGCGGCAGATGCTGTTGAGGCGCTGCTACAGCATGGGACGCAATATGCTATGTGCGAATACAATGGGCGCAATATTTTAAACCCATAAAACTTAAATGAAAAAGGGAGAATGATAATGGCGTATTTTGCCGTAATTCTTGGAATAGCTGGTTTCGCTGCCGCTATTATGCTGTACAACAAGGTTAAGGTTGAACCTGTTGGTAATGAGGTGATGGCTGACATCGCTGATTCTATCCACAATGGAGCGATGGCTTTTTTACGGCGTGAATATCGACTTCTGGCTATTTTTGTTCTTGCTGTATTTATTCTAGCCCTGTTTGGTTTGGGGATTCAGACTGCGCTGGCCTTTCTTGGCGGGGCAATATGTTCTATGACTTGTGGCTTTGTTGGTATGAAGGCAGCGACACGCGCCAATGTGCGTACCACTGAGGCGGCACGCTTGCACGGGCAGGCTAAGGCTCTGGAAGTGTCCTACAATGGTGGTGCTGTAATGGGTTTGTCCGTTGCATCTCTCGGCCTCGTTGGTGTTGGTTGTGCGTACATCTTTTTCGGTGGAGATCCAGAAACTGCACGCTATATCAATGGTTTTGCCATGGGCGCGTCATCAATTGCCTTGTTTGCTCGCGTTGGTGGCGGAATTTACACCAAGGCTGCCGATGTTGGTGCTGACCTGGTGGGTAAGGTAGAAGCTGGTATTCCTGAGGATGATCCCCGTAATCCTGGTGTTATTGCCGACAACGTTGGTGACTGTGTTGGTGATACTGCTGGCATGGGTGCTGATATTTTCGAATCATATGTAGGTTCAATTATCGCTACAATCGCAATTGCAGCTGCGGCTAGCCCGGAACTGCTGGCAAAACTGGGATCAGGTGACGGGGTTCAGGCTGCTGCCATGGCTCTTCCCCTGATTTTGGCTACTTTTGGTCTAATCTTCTCTGCTGCCGGTATCTATTCGATGAAGCGCTTTCAGGATAAAGATCCTGCTGAGGCTTTGCGATTAACTACATTTGTTGCTGCTGGTTTGTTGATTGCGGCATCTTTGATCATCATTCTGATTATGGGACTCAAGTTTGGTATCTTCCTGGCGTTGGCCGGTGGTAGCTTGGCGGGGATAGCTATTGGTCTGATAACTGAATATTACACAGCCGCAGCTCCAGTACGTCGTATTGCTGAAGCTAGTAAGACTGGTGCTGCAACAAATATTATCAATGGTTTGGCTGTTGGTCTTGAGAGTACGGCTGCTCCGGTTCTGGTAATTTGTGTGGCAATTCTGTTGTCCAATTACTTTGCCGGTTTGTATGGTATTGGTATCGCAGCGGTTGGCATGTTGGCTACAGTTGGCGTAACAATGACAGTTGATGCCTATGGTCCTATTGCAGATAATGCTGGTGGTATTTCAGAAATGGCTGGTCTGGGCAAGGAAGTTCGTGAAATCACCGACGGTCTTGATGCGATCGGTAACACAACAGCCGCTGTTGGTAAAGGTTTTGCCATCGGTTCTGCTGCACTGACAGCTTTGGCGCTGTTCTCTGCCTATGCCACTACCGTTGGACTTGAGACGATTAACCTCATTCAACCACGCGTTGTTGTTGGTTTGTTTATCGGTGGTGCGCTGCCGTTTTTTATGGGTGCATTGACCATGACCAGTGTTGGTCGTGCCGCATCTAAGATGGTTGATGAAATCCGCCGTCAATTCCGCGAAATTCCTGGCCTGCTCGAAGGTAAGGAGGGGGTTAAGCCGGAACCGGAAAAATGTATCGACATTTCAGCTCAGGCTGCATTAAAAGAGATGGTGTTGCCCGGCGTTATAGCTGTAGTAGCTCCAGTGTTGATTGGCTTCCTGTTGGGTAAAGAGGCTCTGGGGGGCATGCTTGCCGGTGCGACTTTAACGGGTGTTCTTCTGGCGCTGATGATGTCAAATGGTGGTGGCGCATGGGATAATGCCAAGAAGTTTATCGAAACAGGAAAAATTGAAGGAGAAGAAAAGGGTGGGGCAGCTCATGAAGCTGCAGTTATCGGTGATACCGTTGGCGACCCATTCAAAGATACTTCTGGCCCAGCAATGAATATCCTGATCAAATTGATGAGTGTTGTTGCTTTGGTTATCGCTCCGCTGTTGGCCTAGTTTTTAACCTGGTTTTTAAGTTTACTGATAGCCGAGGCTTTAGCCTCGGCTATCGTTGTTTGGAGTAGTTGATATGGGCTTTAAGTGTGGCATCGTTGGTTTACCAAATGTTGGTAAATCAACTATTTTTAACGCGATCACCTGTGCTGGGGCAGAATCGGCAAATTACCCTTTCTGCACCATTGAACCCAATGTGGGCATTGTCTCTGTCCCCGATGCGCGTCTTGATGCGTTGGCAGCAATTGTGAGGCCACAGCGTGTTTTACCAACCGCTATGGAGTTTGTAGATATTGCTGGGCTTGTAAAGGGTGCGAGTCGTGGTGAGGGTCTAGGAAATCAATTTCTCGGTCATATCCGTCAGGTTGATGCTATAGCCAACATTGTGCGTTGTTTTGAGGATGAAAATGTTGTGCATGTCGATGGTAGCGTCGATCCACTGCGTGATATTGATGTTATTCAGACTGAACTTAACCTCGCTGATCTTGAGTCTGTAGAAAAAAGACACCAACGAGTTCAGAAGATAGCCAAAAGCGGTGATAAGGCTGGTCAAGCAGAAGTGGTTGTGCTGGAGAAAATACAGCAATGTTTAGATTCGGGTATGCCAGCTCGCAATGCAGGTCTCAGTGCGGAAGAGACCGAATTGGTGCGCGATTTGAATTTGATCACTATAAAGCCGGTTCTGTATGTAGCCAATGTCTCGGAAGATGATCTGGAGGGAAGCCATCCCCATGTCGCTAAAGTGCGCGATTATGCAACAGCGCAGGGAGCCGAGTTTGTTACTATCTGTGGGAAAATTGAGGCTGAGATCGCTGAGCTTGATGGTGATGAAAAGAGTGAATTTCTGCAGGAGCTTGGTTTGCAGGAAGCTGGACTGGATCGTATGATTCATGCCGGATATCGCTTGCTGGGCTTGATCACCTATTTTACTGCTGGGGTTAAAGAGGTGCGAGCGTGGACAGTAGCCAAAGATGCTTTAGCGCCACAGGCGGCTGGCGTTATTCACACCGATTTTGAAAAGGGTTTTATTCGCGCAGAAGTTATTGGTTATAACGACTTTATTGCAGCTGGCGGCGAGGCGGGCGCTAAGGAAAAAGGTCTGCTGCGAGTTGAGGGTAAGGAGTACCAGGTTAAGGATGGTGATGTTATGCATTTTCGTTTTAATGTGTAGCGTTATTTTGTCGTGGACTTAACGGTATCCTTATGTTAAACATTTCAGTTCTGCAAGTCGAGCGTTTAAGGTAAACGTTCGCTCCTTGCTCCGGGGAAGACCGGGGCTAATATCCATGAGGAGGTTTACGCATGCGTACCTACGAAACAATTTTTATTGTTAACCCTCAGATTGCTGGTGACGATTACACCGCTGTATTGGAAAAATTCAAGGGTGTATTGACCGATCAGAAAGCTGAGCTTCTTAAAGTTGATGAATGGGGCACTAAGCGCCTTGCTTATCCGGTTAAGAAGCATGAACAGGGCACATATGTGCTGATTATTTTCAATGCTGAGAATGATGTCGTTAAGGAATTTGAACGGCGGATGCGTCTTGATGATTCAATCATCAAGTTTCAGACATTGCTGCTAGAAGGTGGTTTTGAGGCTCCTGCCCCGGTTGAGGCTGCGCCAGCTGAAGAAACCAGTGAAGAAGCAAGCGAAACAGAAGAGTAATCGCTAACGACATTATTTGGAAGGATAAATAGTATGGCTTTTGCAAAAAAAAGTTCACCTCGTCGTTTCGGTCGTCGTAAAGGGTGCCGATTCTGCGCTGATAACACTTTGAAAATTGACTATAAAGAGGTGCGTACTCTGCGCTATTTTATCTCTGAGCGCGGCAAGATTGTACCTCGTCGTATCTCTGGTAATTGTGCTATTCACCAACGTAAAGTAACTGAAGCTATTAAACGGGCACGTAATATTGCTCTGCTGTCTTTTACTTCAAATCGGACGGTCGATTAATTGGCAATTAATTTTGCTGTGCAAGAAAATCCGCGGGGACAATCCGTGCTGCTGATGGTCATTTTAAGTGTGGCAGTCACTTGTGGATTGCAACTTTTGTTTCAGGTGTTAGGCCCTTTCGGTGTATTTCTGAGTCCCCTACTGGCTTTTCCCATTGCTTACGTGAGTATGCGCTGTGGGCTAGTGCCCGCACTGGCGTCCCTGTTAATTGTTATCATATTTGTGACGAAAACAGTGGGTCCAATGTATGGGATAGCATATGTGCTTCAATTTGGTGGTGCCTCTTTGGTGTTGCCATTATTATTGCGTTATGGAGTTGGGTGGTTCAAGGCGTTAATTGTTACACTGGTTCTTAGTGCTACACTACTAATAGCAATTGCCGGTATATATACACTGAAAAATGATACAACTATCAATGCGGTAGTGGTAGATTACGTCGATTCAGAAGTTGACGTTGCCCGTCAGGTTTATGAAAAAGCTGAATTGTCAACGGATCAAAAAAATGAGTTGTTTCTTGTTTTAGATTCGACAGGAGTATTTTTCAAACAGGCGTATGTGGGGTTGTCGTGTGTAGGATTGGGTGTAGTTATGATGGCTACACTTGTCTTGTTGTCTATGGCAGCGAGGAGACACTATATAATCCAAGGGGTTATGTTTCATGAGTTGCGTTTGTCAGAATGGCTGATATGGTTGCTAATTGTTGCCGGTTTCAGTTTGATGGTGGACATGGCGATGGTTCAACGTGTTGCCTTGAATATGTTGACTGTATTATTACCGCTGTATTTCTTGCAAGGCATAGCTATAGTGACCTTTTTTCTGCGGAAAAAAGCTTTTTCGACTGCATCACGGGTTTTTGTTTACATGATGATTCTTGTGATAAATCCTTTGCCCCTTGTGGTGACCGCTGTTGGGGTATTTGATATGTGGTTTGATTTTAGAAAACCACGCGTGAAAACTACGTAGATCCTTTGTGGAGGAGAACGATGGAAATTATTTTAACAGAGAGTGTTGATGGACTGGGCGAGATCGGTGAGATCGTTAACGTTAAGCCTGGTTATGCCCGTAATTTTTTATTGCCTAAAGGCTTCGCTGTTGTTGCAGATAAAAGCAGTGTCAAGCAGTTTGAGCATCATAAACGTCAATTGGAGCGTAAAGCTCTGAAGTTGGCTAAAACAGCTGATGCAATGAAAACTAAAATTGAAACAGTTGTCTGCGAGTTTGCTCTGCGTGCTGGCGAAGAGGGTAAGTTGTTTGGTTCTGTAACGGCGGCAGATATTTGTGCCAAGATGGCTGAAGCTGGTGTCGAACTTGACCGTAAAAAGCTCCAACTTGGTGACGCTATTAAAACTTTGGGTGAACACAAAGTAGCAGTTAAGCTCCCTGCAGCAGTAGTAGCAGAGATTAACGTAACTGTTGTCGCAGCCGAGTAAAATATTGAGCACTACAGCGACATCATGGTCGCTGTAGTGCTTGATCCTGCTTATTCAAATGACTGAGATGTCTACGCATAAACTTCCACCCCAGAATATAGAGGCAGAGATGTCTATTCTGGGTGGGGTGTTGTTGGAGAATGACGCCTTGAATAAGGTGCTCGAACTCTTAAACCCTGACGATTTTTATCGTGACAGTCATCGTCAGATATTTCGTGCACTCATTGCTCTTTCTGAGCGCAATGAGCCAGCCGATCTGGTCACTCTGACCGCCGAACTAAAGCAAAGTGAACAAATTGATGCCGTTGGAGGTAGCGCTTATTTGGCTACATTGGTAGATTATGTACCTACTGCGGCGAACATTGTTTATTATTCCCGTCTGGTAAAAGATAAGTCTGTTGCCCGTCACATGATAAGCGTTGCTACCGAGATAGCTACACGTGGTTATGGTGGCCAGGAGATCGAAAAAACTCTCGACTGGGCTGAAAAATCAATCTTCGAAATCGCCAATATGAAAATAAGACCATCATATTTCTCCACTAAGGAGATTATGAAGGATACTTTTAAATCTATTGAAAAGTTGTTTGAACGCAAGGAGTTAGTCACAGGTGTTCCAACGGGTTATAGCGAATTGGATGCTATGACTGCTGGATTGCAGGGTGGTGACTTGGTAATAGTTGCCGGTCGACCATCTATGGGTAAAACCGCCTTCTGTGTTAATGTTGTTGAACATGCGGCTATGCACGCCAAGCATCCGATACCGGCATTAATTTTTTCGTTGGAGATGGGTAAAGAACAGTTGGTGCAACGGATGTTGTGTTCGGTGTCTCGGGTGGACGCAAGCAGGTTGCGTACTGGTCACCTAGGTGAGTCAGACTGGCCTAAGTTAACAAATGGCGCGGGGTTATTGTCTGAAGCAAAGATATTTATCGATGATACCCCGGCTATTTCGGTGCTGGAGTTGCGTTCAAAAGCGCGTCGGCTTAAAGCAGAGCATGACCTCGGTATAATTGTTGTCGATTATCTGCAGTTAATGCAAGGGAACAATCCTGAAAGCCGCCAACAGGAGATCTCTGAGATCTCTCGATCTCTTAAAGCCTTGGCAAAAGAGCTCAACGTTCCCGTTGTGGCTTTGTCTCAGTTAAATCGCTCTTTGGAGAGTCGTACCGATAAACGTCCTATGATGGCTGATTTACGTGAATCTGGAGCTATTGAGCAGGATGCTGATGTTATAATGTTTGTATATCGTGAGTCAGTTTACTGTGAAGCGTGTCGTCGCCGCGATGGTAGTTGTGACAAAGGGCACGAACAGGACGCTGAAATTATTATCGGTAAACAACGTAATGGTCCTATTGGTACCGTTCATTTGACCTTTCTTGGCAAATATACCCGCTTTGAAAATCAGTCTCGACGCAATGACGGTTAGGGTGTGTTGTGATCAGTGAACTGGCCGTAAGATTATTCGATCGTTGTTTTGTCTTTATCGATCCCTAGAAGTTGAATCTTTTTGCGCAGGGTGTTTCTGTTTATTCCCAGCACCTGTGCTGCACGTACCTGATTGCCCCGTGTTTTCTCCAAAATGATTTTGATCAGTGGTCGTTCCATCTGGTGCAGAACCATTTGATATAAATCATTTACCTCAACGATATCTTTTTGCGCCAGCGATGCCCGCAGCTTTTTATCTATGAGCGCCTCCAGTGAATTATTGTTTTCGTCAGTGTTATGATGTTGTTGCAGTTTAGTAAAATCATCTGCGCACAATGTTTGCCCCTGACAGAGTAGAGATGCTCTTTGAATGGTGTTCTCCAGTTCCCGAATGTTGCCTGGCCAGTTATGATCCATGAGCAATTTCAGAGCTTTTTCGCTACAATCATTAACTTCTGAGTTGAATTGCTGGTTAGCTCTACGGATAAAGAATTCCACCAACTGTGGAATATCCTCCCGCCGTTGTCGTAGTGGCGGTAATTCGATGGGGAGCACATTTAGTCGGTAATAAAGATCTTCGCGAAACAG